>JAKFXU010000124.1 GCA_021731215.1 Rhodoferax sp. | reverse complement strand
GGTCTTCATGCTGCTGTGTCCTCACGAAATGTTGCAGAATCACCCCATCGGAATTGACGGGGTGAATGTGCAGAATAAATCGTGTCAGCTCAGGGGTGGACTACTCCGCGTAGCGGCTTCGTCCAACGCTGCAGTCGAGCGGGACGCGCCAAAAGCGCGCGCCCCTCACCATGAACGTTAGGCATCAGGAGCCATGTCCGCTATGAAGCCCCCATCAACGCTTGAAAAGGCTGCCGGTATCCAAGGAGTACCGCAAGGCGGCCCCTTGTCGCCCGTATTGGCGAACGTGGTGCTGGACGAACTGGACTGGGCGCTGGAACGCCAAGGTCACCGCTTCGCCCGCTATGCCGATGACTGCAATATCTTTGTCAAAAGCAAACGTGCGGGCGAGCGGCTTATGCACAACGTAACGCGCTATCTGCGCGATTCACTGCTCACAGTGAACGCCAATAAAAGCGCTGTAGACAGACCCAGAAACCGCAAATTTCTGGGCTTTACCGTCAGCAAGGGTGACGCGAGGATCAAGGTGGCCGACAAGGCCATCGACAAACTCAAAGACACCATTCGCGAGCTGACCCGTCGCACACGAGGTCACCGGCTGATCGACATCGTGCAAGAGTTAAAGACCGCCCTGACGGGGTGGAAAGCCTATTTCGGAATTGCCGAAGTGATGAGCCCTCTGCGCGAGATCGACAAATGGGTGCGACGGCGGTTACGATGCTACGCATGGAAACAATGGGGCAGCGCGGGGTACCGCGAGTTAAGGAAACGCGGGGTCCGTGTGCGCGAAGCTTGGAATACAAGCAAGAGCGCGCATGGCCCGTGGCGCCTGAGCAAAACGCCAGCGCTGAATTTGGCGCTGCCTGCAAAGCTGTTTCGTCAAATGGGGCTGCCCGAGTTGGCAAGGGCCAGGGCAGCATGAGTGCAACGAAGTTTCAAGGAACCGCCGGATACGTGACCCGTATGTCCGGTGGTGTGGGAGGGAGGGGCCGTGAGGCTTCTTCCTATCCCGATTAGCTGTCATCATCTATGCGCCGCGAAGAGTTCCAGCAGCATTTCTCCGATTACCGCAAGTACTTGCGTGAGGAGATCCATCGCTTCCGCGACTGCGTAGCGGTCTATCGGCAAATCCAAGAACGCAAGACGGACATGTTGGAGGTAATCAATCAATCCCCAGCCTTTTTTGGCATTGCCGAAAGCGCACTCTTCACGAGCATAGTGCTCTGGGGCGACAAACTCTTCGATGAAAAGGGAGAACGCGGCTTGTTCAACTTCCTCACATTCGTTGAGTACGAGCGGAAATGGCTAACTACGGCCGAGCTACAGCGCCGCAAAGGATATCCCGACGGCCATTGGGCAGGCGCCAGAGGAAGTTGCAGTGCCAAAGTACAGCCGGGCCAAGAAGTTTGGCAAGCTGGCGGCCTTCACGCAAGAATTGGAGCAAGCCCTTAAAGCCGATGCCCAACGCCACAAACGAGACCAGCGCACAGGACGCGCGTTGTTTGCGCAAATCAAGGCCAGCGGTTATGCCGGTGGCTACACCCGTGTCACCGACTTCAACCCTGCGGTGCAGGAGGCGCTGCGCGCTGAAGCCGCGCAGCGCCGGTCAGCTCCACTACAAGGGCTTCCCCACCTTTGTCAAACAGAAATCCACCGTGGTTGAATCGCGCAGCGATTGACCACGGAATCTGACCTCTCTTTTACCTCCGCATCACCCCGTGATATCTGTCGTTGTCTGTTGAACGCAAGGCATGTGGACGGCGAAACTACAAACGGTCATTCAAGGCTGCTTTGCTTGCAGCGGACCCTGATGAAAGACGCGCGCCAGGGGCTCCATTCGTTAGTCGAGACTCAGAATTGGTTGCCCAACCCTGTTGACCTCCTTGAGCTAAACGAGCATTCCCCGGCGCAGGTCCAAACCTTTCACCCATCAACGACAAGTCATCACACGGTGACATCTACAAGTTCAATTTCAATTGCGCGCCACGCGGCGCTGACTACGCAGGCAGCTTGAACGATTCACCGCGCTGCAACATCGCCCAGCACATGCGCGCATTCTTCGCCGCAATGGCCACTACCGCCTTCCAGTAACCGCGTCGTTCCTGAACCGATATTGCCCAGCGGCTCACCGGATCGGTCTTGTTCTTGGCTGCCGCCAGTACGGCCTTGCCACCCAGGATCAACAGGGTTCGCAAGTACGGGTCACCGGCCTTGGTGATGCGCCCCAGGCGCTGCTTGCCACCTGAGCTGTACTGTCCCGGCACCAAGCCCAGCCAGGCGCAGAACTGGCGGCCACAACTGAAATCATGGCCTTTGCCCACGGTGGCCACAATGGCGCTGGCGGTGGTCGGGCCAATGCCGCCGAGCTGCATGAGCTGTCTGGCCTGTGCATCGTCCTTGGCGCACTGGGCAATGTATTTGTCGTACTGGTTGATGCGTTCGTCCAGGCGGGTGAGTTCGTTCAGGGCGTCGCCAACGACGGTGTTACACCAGCCGGGCAGGTCTTCCAGGTTCTGGTGTGCTTCACGGCGCACGGTGGCGGCTTTGAGCGGCAGCACGATGCCCAGCTCAGACAGCAAGCCGCGAATGCGGTTGATGAGGCTGGTGCGCTGCTCCACATAACCCTGGCGCGCGCGATGAACAAACAATCGGGATTGCTGCTCGATGCTCTTGACCGGCACAAAGCGCATGTTGGGGCGGGTGACGGCTTCGCAGATGGCGGCGGCATCAGCGGCGTCGTTCTTGCCGCGTTTGCCGCTCATGCGGTAGGGCGCTACGAACTTTGGGGCCATCAGGCGCACGGTGTGGCCGAACTGGGCAAATTCTCTGGCCCAGTGGTGCGCACCGGAGCATGCTTCCATGCCGATCAGACACGCTGGCAGGTTGGCAATGAGTTCAATCAGTTTGGCGCGTGGCACCTCCGGGCGTACCAGGGCGGGCTTGCCAGTCTCATCCACGCCATGCACGGCAAAAACGTTCTTGGCCAGATCAATTCCAACGGTTACGATAGCCATGATTTCCCCTCTCACGTGAGTTGATGAAAAGTTTGACCTCTCCATCGTGGCACATTAATGCCGTAAACCGCAAGTCGCAAGACGCGCGGCTCGCTTGGGACGGGGAAGTCCCTTTCATTCGTTAACTGCCCCCATCATCGGTTTGGCGCCCAAGAGTCTCGGGACGAGTAAACTTGCTCAATTGCCTAGTGGAGAGTATCTATGTCTAGTTTGCTTACTGAGTTGTCTGAGCGAGCGCGCCACCTCCCGCCGGAAGAGAGAGCGCAGCTTGCCGAGGGGCTTCTTGAGTCGTTGCAGGAATGGTCGTCGCCAGAGGTCGAAGCCGCTTGGGATGCCGAGATTCTTCGGCGAATCGGCGAGTACGAGCGCGGCGAGGCAGCGCTTTTGCCCGCAGCCGAGGTATTTGCTGAAGCTCGTCGCCTTACGCAGTGACAAATGCGCGTTTTCATGCCGAGGCGCGTCTTGAGTTTCTGGATAGTGTTGCCTAT
>JAKFXU010000122.1 GCA_021731215.1 Rhodoferax sp. | reverse complement strand
CTTGAACGACGGCAGCTTTCGCCGCGTCGGCGGCGAGCGCGAACTCAAGGCCGATGTGCGCATCCTGAGCGCCACCCATCGCGCGCTGGAGGACATGGTGGCCACCGGCGGTTTCCGCCAGGACCTGCTGTTTCGGCTCGACGTGCTGCAGCTCAACCTGCCCCCGCTGCGCGAACGCACCGAGGACATCCTGCCGCTGGCCCAGGTGTTTCTGGAGCGCGCCTGCGCGCAGATCGGGCGGCCGCGCGTGCGCCTGAGCAAGGCGGCGGGCGCCGCCCTGCTGGCCAACCCCTGGCTGGGCAACGTGCGCCAGCTGCAGAATGTGATTTTCCGCGCCGTGACCATGAGCGAGGCCCTGGTCATCGACACCGGCGACCTGGAGCTGGCCGGCGTCGCCGCGACCGAGGCTGGTGTCCTGGTGGACCAGGTCGGCACGCTGGAAGAGGCAGTGGCCAGTTTTGAGCGGGTGCTGCTGCAACGCCTGCTGCCCCAATATCCCTCGACCCGCAAGCTGGCCGAGCGCCTGGGCACCTCGCACTCGGCCATCGCCACCCGATTGCGCAAGTACGGCATCGGGACCTACCGGCCTGGGGTCTGAGACCAGTTACTCGGCTGCCGGCACCGGTATTGGCCGCGCGGCGCGTCCGAGCGTGCTCTCGATCAGGCGGTTCAACTTGGTGGCCGCGCCGGTGACGGCCTGATGCAAATTGTCAGCCTGCTCGGTGACGGCCAGCGGCGGGCGGCCTTGCAGGCGGGCTTCGATCACGCAGCGTTTGTCATGCTGGCCGGCCTTGTGGCCATTTGCATCGCTCAGATGAACCTCCACCCGCGTGATCTGATCGCCGTGCCGCTCCAGAGCATCTTTGACCTCGCCCGTGGCCCAAGCGGCCAGGGTCTCACGGCCTTCGATGTGATTGTCGGTATTGATTTGAATTTGCATCATGGTTTCCTGTTGGAATGAAGTGGCTTAGCTTACGTGAGCGATTTTCCTCGATTTTCAAGTTCCCTTTGCATTACTGCCAAAATGAGGGTTAAGGAAGCGGCCACCACCGGCCGGTCAAAAAAAGGAACCCTCTTGAAACTCGCACACCTGGCTGTTCCGTTCATCGCCGCCTTGGCCATCGTGCTGACCGGCTGCTCCCCGCAGGATTCAACTGACCAGGCAAGCGCGCCCAGGCCGGCGCAGCCTTATCAAGCGGTCGCATCGCAGGCCAAAGGCTTCGCGGTGGGCGCCATGATGAGTGCCAACGCCGTGTATGTGCTGTTCGACCCGCAATGCCCGCATTGCGCGCGCTTGTGGGAGGCCTCGGTGCCGCTGCACAACAGGGTCAAGTTCGTGTGGATCCCGGTGGCCTTCATCAACGCCAAGAGTGCGCCGCAAGGGGCGGCATTGCTGTCTGCTGCCAATCCCGCCGAGCTGATGGCGGCGCATGAAAAATCGATGCTGGCCGGAACCGGAGGCATCTCCGCATCCGCCAGCATCCCGTCCGAGCTGGCGCTGGCGATCAAGAACAACACCCAGTTGTTCAATAGCCTGGGGGTTGAGTCCGTGCCCTACATGCTGGCCAAAAACCTGCGCAGCGGCGAGCTGGTGACCCACAATGGCGCCCTGGCGACGCCGGCACTGGCCGATTTTCTCGGTGTGACTGGCGAGGGGGGCGCACAGCGCAACTGACATGAGCAGTTCCTGGTATCAGCGCCACATTCTGCCCGGTGCGCTGGACTTCGCCTGCGGCCTGCCGATGATCGGCCGCCAGCGCCAGTTGCTGGTACCGCGGGCCCAGGGCCGGGTGCTGGAGATCGGTATTGGCACCGGGCTCAACCTGCGCTATTACGACAAGTCGCGCGTCACCCAAATCGTCGGGCTCGACCCGGCGCTGGAGCTGCATCCGCTGGCGCGCAAACGCATGGCACAGGCCGCTCTGGAGGTGGAACTGCTGGGCCTGTCGGCCGAGGCGATCCCGCAGCCCGATGCCAGTTTTGACACCGTGCTGATGACCTACACGCTGTGCACCATCCCCGACCCGCTGGCCGCGCTCCAGGAGATGCGCCGCGTGCTGGTACCGGGCGGACAACTGCTGTATTGCGAGCACGGCCGCGCGCCCGATGAAGCGGTGCGCCGCTGGCAAGAGCGGCTGCAACCGCTGTGGGGCAAACTCGCGGGCGGCTGCCACCTGGGGCGCGACATTGCGGCGCTGCTGCAGGCGGCCGGCTTTAGCTTGCCCGACCTGCAGACACGCTACCTGCCCGGCCCGCGGCCCTTCACCTTTCACTACTGGGGCGCCGCCTTCGCCAAGACATGAGCCCAGCGCCCCCATCCTGCCGCGCCAAAGTGCTGGCGTTCGATGTCTTCGGCACCGTGGTCGACTGGCACAGCGGCATTGCGCGCTCGGTGCAGGCGCTGCGCCCGGCTGTGGACGGCGACCGCTTCGCGCTGGCCTGGCGCGCCGGCTACCAGCCCGCCATGCGCCGGGTCCAATCGGGCGAGTTGGGCTGGACCCTGATCGACGATCTGCACCGCCTCATCCTGGACGGTCTGCTGGACCAGTTTGGGCTGACCGACCTGACTGAAGACGAGAAGCAGCATCTGAACAAAGCCTGGCACCGGCTCGACCCCTGGCCCGATGTGGTGGCCGGCCTGACGCGGCTCAAAGCGCGCCACACCATTTGCACGCTCTCCAATGGCAACCTCGGGCTGCTCACCAACATGGCCAAACGCGCGGGCCTGCCGTGGGACTGCATCCTGTCGGCCGAGGTGTTTCGGGCCTACAAGCCCGACCCGGCCACCTACCTGGGCGTGGTCCGGGTGTTTGACGTGGCCCCGGCGGAAGTCATGCTGGTGGCCGCGCACCAGGACGACCTGGCCGCCGCGCGCGCCTGCGGCCTGCAGACCGCCTACATCGAGCGTCCGGCCGAGTTCGGCTCGGCGCACCCCAAAGACATCAGCCCCAACCCCGCCAACACCTGGCATGCCACCGACTTTCTGGCACTGGCTGACCAGTTGGACGCCTGACGCCCGCCCAAGCTGCGGGCAGTTTCAAATTCCCTTGACAGAGAATGGCGTCGCCGCCCTCAGGCGGCTGGCTGCTCGGCCGCGATCCGGCGCAGCGCCTGCTCGAACACGGCTGCCGGTTGGCCGCCGGAGATCAGGTGCCGGTCGTTGATGATGACCGCCGGCACCGAGTGAATCCCCTGCCCGGTGTAGAAGGCCTCACGCTCGCGCACCTCGGACGCGAATTCATCGCTGGCCAAAATAGCGGCCGCACGCTGCGGGTCCAGCCCGGCCTGCGCCACCGCAGCCAGCAGCACGGGGTGCGACTCCATGCTTTGGCGCTGGCTGTGGCAAGCCGCCAGCAGGGCTTTCTTCAAGGCCAACTGCTGGCCGCTCGCGCCCAATCCGGCCCAGTGCAGCAGGCGGTGCGCGTCAAAGGTGTTGTAGATGCGGCCACGCCCGTCCGGGTTGAAGCTGAAACCAAGCTCCGCCCCACGCTGGCGAATGGTGTCGCGTAT
>JAKFXU010000224.1 GCA_021731215.1 Rhodoferax sp. | reverse complement strand
ACCTCGGCCTGGCGGCGCAGGGCGTGCATCAGCGTTTGCGCGCTGACGTTGGGATTGCCGTCGCGGTCGCCACCAATCCACTGGCCCATGCGCAGAAAGCTGTGCACCGGGTGCTGGCCGAGTTCGCGTTCCAGCTCGGCGTAAAGTTTGGGAATTTCACGCAAAAAAGTGGTTTCGTAATAGCTCAATGCGTTCTCGACCTCGTCGGCGACGGTGAGCTTGGTGAAGCGCAACAGCCGGGTTTGCCAGAGTTGCATGACCCGGGCCCGCATCTGATCTTCGTTGGCGCCCAGTTCGCGCGGTGTCAGCGCATCTTTGCGGACATTGACCGAGGCGGCCCTGACCTTGATGTCGTCGCGGGCGGTGAGCAACTGGGCAATGTCGCGCTCGGCATCCAGAATGCTTTTGCGCTGCACTTCGGTCGGGTGGGCGGTGAGCACCGGTGAGACAAAGCTGGTGGCCAGCGTGTCGGCGATGGTTTTGGGTGAAATGCCGGCCCAGCGCAAGCGCGCCAGCGCCACTTCAATGCTGCCCTCCTGGGTGTCTCCGGCGCGTTCGTGAATGGCGCGACGGCGGATGTGATGCCGGTCTTCGGCCAGATTGGCCAGGTGGCTGAAATAGGTGAAGGCCCGAATCACGCTTACGGTCTGATCGGCGCTCAAGCCCTTGAGCAGCTTTTTCAGCGCCCGGTCGGCTTCCTGGTCGGCATCGCGGCGAAACGCAACCGAGAGCTTGCGGATCTGCTCGATCAACTCGAACGCGGCGACCCCCTCCTGCTCGCGAATCACATCGCCCAGAATTCGACCCAGCAGGCGGATGTCCTCCACCAGGGGACGTTCGTTGTCTTTGCTGCGCCCGGGTGCGGCGGATGTTGCGGGTTTGATCATGGCGTTTTTTGAAAAAGCGTTGCGCAAGGTGACAACGCCCGTCATGCTAGCATTCTCAGTTCCGCCACGATTACCAATAGGTTACGACTTTGAGCCACACCGTATGAGCAGTTTGACCATCGCAACACGAGAGAGCCGTCTGGCCCTGTGGCAGGCCCAGCACGTCAAGGCGCTGCTGGAGCAGCGCGGGCATCAGGTCAGCCTGCTGGGCATGACCACCCTGGGGGACCAGATTCTGGACCGGACCCTGAGCAAGGTCGGCGGCAAGGGGCTGTTTGTCAAGGAACTGGAAGTGGCGCTGGAACAGGGCCGGGCCGACCTGGCTGTCCACTCACTCAAAGACGTGCCGATGGAGCTGCCGGCGGGCTTCAGCCTGGCCTGCGTGATGGAGCGCGAAGACCCGCGCGATGCCCTGGTTTCCAATCACCATGCCACGCTGGCCAGTCTGCCGCAGGGTGCGGTGGTCGGCACCTCCAGCCTGCGGCGCATGGCGCTGCTGCGCGCCTTGCGCCCGGACCTCAAAATCGAGCCCTTGCGCGGCAACCTCGATACGCGGCTGCGCAAGCTCGACGAGGGGCGCTATGACGCCATCGTGCTGGCGGCGGCCGGACTCAAGCGGCTTGGTCTGGGCGCGCGCATTCGGGACACTTTTGAGCCCGTTGCAATGCTGCCGGCGGCCGGGCAGGGCGCGCTCGGGATCGAGGTGCGTAGCGAGCGCCAGGACGTGATCGATGCGCTGGCGCCGCTGGCGCACCACTGCACCTGGTTGGCGGTGGCGGCGGAGCGCGCGGTGAGCCGGGCCATGGGTGGCAGTTGCTCCATGCCCCTGGCCGCGTTTGCCACCCTGAGCGCCGATAGCTTGACCCTTGACGCGGCCTGGGGCGATCCCGAGGGGGTGCTGGAACTGGTGTACGTGCGCGCCAGCGGGCCGGTCACCGATCTGGCCAGCGCCACCGCGCTGGGGCAGCGGGTCGCGGCCGATCTGCGCGCGGGCGTGCTGGCCCAGGGCGGGTCGGTGCTGCCGCCGGACAAGCCGCAGGACCCTGCGTGAGCGTGCGGGTCATCGTTACCCGCCCGGCCCGTGAGGCGCAACAATGGGTGCTTGATTTGTCGGCGCTGGGCTTGCAGGCAGCCGCCCTGCCCTTGATCAAGATTGGTCCGGTCAACAACCGGTCCGGTCTGGCGCAGGCGTGGCAAGGGCTGGCCGGGTATGTCGGCGTGATGTTTGTCAGTGGCAACGCGGTGACGCATTTCTTTGCCGCCAAACCGCCCCTGGCCCTTGCCTTCAGCGCCGAGTCCGCCGCCAAGACCAGAGCCTGGGCCCCCGGTCCCGGAACGGCGCGGGCGCTGCTGCGCGCCGGCGTGGCGCTGGAACGGCTGGATACGCCGGCGCCAGAGCAAGGCCAGTTCGATTCCGAGGCGCTGTGGCAGGTGGTGGCCAATCAGGTGCGCCCCGGCGACCGCGTGCTGATCGTGCGTGGTATCGACGCTGGGCGCGGTGCCGATGCTGCGCAGGGCAGCGGGCGCGAGTGGTTCGCCCAGCGCGTGGCCGAGGCCGGCGCCCGGCCTGAGTTTGTACTGGCCTACCAGCGCTGCCTGCCTGACTTTAGCCCGGCGCAACGCGAGCTGGCGTGCCGCTCGGCCAGCGACGGGTCGGTGTGGTTGTTCAGCAGCACCGAGGCCGTGGCCAACCTGAGCGCCTGGCTACCCGGGCAAAGTTGGTCCGGCGCGCGCGCGCTGGCGACCCACCCGCGGATTGCGGCGGCGGCCAAGGGCGCCGGTTTTGCTGTTGTTTGTGAGTCACGCCCGACGCTGGCCGACGTGGTAGCCTCGATAGAATCGATGCGATGAACCCCGCCGCCAACGCCACCGCCGAAACCGCGTCCAGGGAAGCGGCCGGCGTGGCGCGCAAGCTCATCATCGGCCTGGGCCTGGTGGCGCTGGCGGCCTTGCTGGCCAGCGGTTTATTGTGGCAAAAACTCTCCTCGATTCAGGAGCAACTGGCGCGCCAGAGTGCGGATACCGGCGCCCAGTCGCTGGAGGCGCGCGCCGTGGCCAGACAGGCGCAGGAACTGACGCGCGAGACGGCGGCGCGGGTGGCCGTTTTCGAGGCCCGCTTGAGCGAGGTTGCCCTGCAAAGAACGCAGCTTGAAGAGCTGATGCAAAGTCTGTCGCGCTCACGCGATGAAAACCTGGTGGTTGATATTGAATCTTCCATTCGCCTGGCACAGCAGCAGGCCCAGCTCACCGGCAGCGTCGAGCCCTTGCTGGGCGCCTTGAAGAGTGCCCAGCAGCGGGTGGCCCGAGCCGCCCAGCCGCGCCTGACCCGGCTGCAGCACGCCATCGGGCGCGACATCGACCGCATCAAGGCGGCCGCTGTCAGCGATACCCCCAGCCTGTTGGTCAAGCTCGATGAACTGGTTCGTCTGGCCGATGAGCTGGTGCTGGCCAACGCGGTGGCATCGGCCAAGGGCATCAGTTTGGTCAAGCGTCAATCTTCCGAGCTCATGCCGACCTGGTGGCAACGCAGTTTGCAACGGGTGTTTGACGAGGCGCGCAGTTTGTTGCGGGTCAGCCGCATCGAGCAGCCCGAGGCGGCCCTGCTGTCGCCGGAGCAGTCTTTTTT
>JAKFXU010000045.1 GCA_021731215.1 Rhodoferax sp. | reverse complement strand
CGCCGACCATACAGGCCACTGGTGGGTGCTGGATTACAAGTCAGCCCACACACCGCAAGACCAGCCGGCGTTGTTGGCGCAACTGCGCGACTACCGCGTTGCGGTGCAGGCGATTTATCCGGATGGTGGTCAAAGCCGCGTTTTTGACCGCACAAGGGACCCTGGTGGAGCTTGTGGACGGCAGTGAACAAAAGTGAACAGGGATTCCATGAAAAAAGTGATTGTGGTCGGGGCTGGCCCCGCCGGTTTGATGGCCGCCGACGTGTTGGCAACCGCCGGCATAGAGGTCCATGTCTATGACGCCATGCCCTCCGTGGGCCGCAAGTTCCTGCTGGCCGGCAAGGGTGGCCTCAACCTGACGCACTCCGAGCCGGCCGATATTTTTGCCTCCCGCTTCGGCGAGCGGCGGCCCCAGATCGAGCCCTTGCTGCAAGGATTTGGCGCAGCCCAAGTGCGGGACTGGGCCAAGGCGCTGGGGGTGGACACCTTTGTCGGCACGTCGGGGCGGGTGTTTCCGGTGGACATGAAGGCCGCGCCCCTGCTGCGCGCCTGGTTGCAGCGCTTGCGCCGCCCGCTGCAGGGTGGCGTGGCGGCGCCGGGCGTGCAGTTTCACATGCGCCATCGCTGGACCGGCTGGAGTACCGACAATTCTCAGGGCACCGATGCAGACAGCGCTTGCACCCACCTCAACTTCGACACCCCGCAAGGCCCGGTGCAGGCGTCAGCCGACGCCGTGGTGCTCGCTTTGGGCGGCGCCAGCTGGTCGCGCCTGGGCTCCGACGGCGCTTGGGTGCCCTGGCTGGCCGCGCGCGGCGTCGCGGTGGCGCCGCTGCTGCCCGCCAACTGCGGCTTTGATGTGGCCGCCAGTCAAGCGCAGCAAGCCGCCGGGCACGTCGCAATACAGGGTGAAACCCGCCGCGAATTTTTGCAAGAACTGATAGGCCAAAGCCCCGCCGTGCAAGCCGGCTGGAGCGGCCATTTCTCCAGCCGTTTCGCCGGCCAGCCGTTCAAGTCGGTCGCCATCGACTTCACCGATTCACGCGGGCGCAGCTTGCGCCGCAAGGGCGAGTTCGTCGCCACCGACACTGGCGTGGAAGGCAGCCTGGTCTACGCCGCCTCCAGCCTGCTGCGTGACGAAATTGCGGCCCATGGCAGCGCCACCTTTGCGCTTGATCTGCTGCCCGATATGGCAGCAGAAAAGGTGCTGGCCGAGGTGCGCCACCCGCGCGGCTCGCGTTCACTCTCCAGCCACCTCAAAAGCCGCCTGCACATCGACGGCATCAAGGCCGCCATCCTGCACGAGTTGCTGAGCAAAGCGCAGATCAATGACCCGGCCCAACTGGCAGCCGCCATCAAGGCGCTGCCGATCACGCTGGTGGCCGCGCGGCCGATCGACGAAGCCATCAGCAGCGCCGGCGGCGTGCGGTTTGAGGCGATGGATCAAGACCTGATGCTGGCGCAATTGCCCGGCGTGTTTTGCGCCGGCGAGATGCTGGACTGGGAGGCGCCGACCGGCGGCTATTTGATGACGGCTTGTTTTGCCAGTGGCAAAAGGGCGGGCCAGGGGGCGTTGCGGTTCTTGCAGTCACATCCATTGCTTGACCGCTAGCCGCCGCGCCCCCGGTTGGCCCTGAACTGCTATTGCGTGCCAAAAATCCGGTCGCCGGCATCGCCCAGCCCGGGCAGGATATAGCCATGCTCGTTGAGCTGGCGGTCAATCGCCGCCGTGTAGATCGGCACGTCCGGGTGTGCTTTGTGCATGGTGGCAATGCCTTCCGGGCAGGTCAGCAGACAGACGAACTTGATCGATTTGGGATTGAGCGCCTTGATCCGCTGCACTGCCGCCGCAGCCGAATTGCCGGTGGCCAGCATCGGGTCGACCACCACCACATCGCGTTCTTGCATATCCTTTGGCATTTTGAAGTAGTACTCCACTGCCTGCAGCGTTTTGGGATCGCGGTACAGCCCAATGTGGCCCACGCGCGCGCCCGGCACCACCGTCAGCATGCCGTCCAGAATACCGGTGCCGGCGCGCAGGATCGAGACAAACACCAGCTTCTTGCCGTCGATCATTTTGGCGCTCATGGTCTCCAGCGGGGTCTCGATTTCCACGTCCTGCATCGCCATGTCGCGGGTCACTTCGTAGGCCATCAGCATGCTGACCTCATTGAGCAGGCGGCGAAAGCTGTTGGTGCTGGCCTCTTTTTTGCGCATCAGCGTCAGTTTGTGCTGAACCAGCGGGTGGTTCACCAGATGGACATGCGGGGTGATGTGGTCTGAGTTGCTCATGGCGGGTCTTTCTCAAAAAAATCGCGGGTCAAATGCAGGGGTATCAATGAAGCCATGGTGCGCGACGGTGCGACCCATTGTAGGGTGGGCAAAGCGCAAGCGTGCCCACCCTACGGCACTTTAAACGGGTTTTGCGTCAACGTCGGGAGCCGCCAAAGATGCCGCCCAGCACGCCGCGGATGATCTGGCGGCCGACTTCGCGCCCGACGGCACTGGCGGCACTTCTGATCATCTGTTCGCCTGCCGTGGTGCGGCTTTTGCGCGCACCACCGCCAAAAATGGCGCCCAGGCTGTCGAGCAGGCCACCGCCGGCTGGCGCCGGTGCTGCAGTGCCATTACCCGGGCTTGCTGAGTCACTTTTCTGGCTCCCTGTTCCAGCAGCGGTGGACGTGCGCGCCAGGCGCGACTCGGCGTGGCCCTTGATTTTTTCATAGGCCGACTCCCGGTCCAGTGTTTTTTCGTAAACGCCGGCCACCATCGACCCCGCCAGCAAGGCCTGGCGCTGCTCAGGCGTGATCGGGCCAATCTGGCTCGCGGGCGGCAGCACATAGACCCGTTCGGTGACGCCTGGGCGGCCTTTTTCGTCCAGAAAACTGACCAGCGCTTCGCCCACGGCCAGTTCGGTGATGGCGGCCTCGATGCTGAAGGCCGGGTTCTGTCGCATGGTCTGCGCCGCCGATTTGACTGCCTTCTGATCCCGCGGCGTGAAGGCGCGCAGCGCGTGCTGTACCCGGTTGCCGAGCTGCGCCAGCACGGAGTCTGGAATGTCCAGCGGGTTTTGCGTCACAAAATACACGCCCACGCCTTTGGAGCGCACCAGGCGCACCACCAGTTCAATGCGTTCGAGCAGCACCTTGGGCGCGTCGGCAAACAGCAGGTGCGCCTCGTCAAAGAAAAACACGATCTTGGGCTGGTCCAGGTCGCCCACCTCGGGCAGGGTTTCGAACAACTCGCTCAGCAGCCAGAGCAAAAACGTGGCGTAGAGACGGGGGGAGTTCATCAGCTTATCGGCCGCGAGAATGTTGACCACGCCGCGCCCGTCGGCGTCGGTTTGCATGAAGTCCTCGATGTTGAGCATGGGCTCGCCAAAGAACTTGGTGCCGCCCTGGGCTTCAATCTGCATCAGGGCGCGCTGAATGGCACCGATGCTGGCGGCGCTGATATTGCCGTATTCGGTGGTGAAGTCCGCCGAGTGGTCGCCGACCCACTGGCACATGGCGCGCAGGTC
>JAKFXU010000411.1 GCA_021731215.1 Rhodoferax sp. | reverse complement strand
CCTGCTGGAGCGCGGCCTCAAGCAGATCAAGGACACAGTGGGCGCGCTGCTGGTGGAGGCCAAAGTGGTCAGCCATTCGCTGACGCCCGACGACATCGAGGACATTCACATTCTGATGCTGGCGCAGGCCGAGAAGAAGTCGGCCAAATTTGTCTGGTGCAATCAGGTCGGCGTGGCCCTGCCATTGAACTCAACGCTGGTGCGCCAGGTGTTGCTCAACCTGCTGCAAAATGCGGTGCAGGCGATTGAGCACGGGGGTGTGGTTGAATGCAAGACGGTGGTTGAAAATGAGCGTCTGATCATCGTGGTGGAAAACGACGGCAGCTATATTCCCACCGAGCGCCTGCCTTTTCTGTTCGAACCCTTCACCACCGGTCGGACCGAAGGCAATGGTCTGGGCCTGTGGGTTACTTATCAAATCGTCAAGCAACTCGGTGGCGGGCTCGATGTCGATTCGCATCCCGGTCTGACCCGCTTTGTCATCGACCTGCCTTTCCCGGAGTCCACATGAAGATGCTGCCCCTGTGCCTGATTGAAGATGACGAGATCATGGGCGAATCGCTGCAGGATCGCTTTCAGCTCGAAGGCTTTGAGGTCGAGTGGCTGCGCACCCGGGCCAGCGGACGCGCCGCTCTGGCTAAACGGCGGTTCGGCGCCGTGGTGAGCGATATCCGTCTGCCCGATGGCGACGGCGGCGCGCTTTTTCTTGAAGTCAAGGCGGCCATGGCGGATCCGCCGCCGTTTTTATTCATCACGGGTGACGGCACCATTGATCGGGCCGTGGCGCTGCTCAAGGCCGGTGCCGCCGACTATGTGACCAAGCCCTTTGATCTCGACCGGCTGGTCGAGAAGGTGCGGGACATCATGCGCCCTGCGGTTGAGACCACCTATCCGGCCGCCACCGGCGAGCTCGGTGTGTCAGCCGCCATGCAACGCATCGAACAGAGCCTGCCGCGGCTGGCGCGCCATGCCAGCGCCTTGCTGATCACCGGCGAGTCGGGCACCGGCAAGGAGCATGTGGCCCAACTGTTTCATGAGTTTGCGCGCGACGAGGAGTGCTGCCCCTTTGTCGCCGTCAATTGCGCGGCGATGCCCGAAGGGCTGATGGAGGCCGAGTTATTCGGTTATGAAAAAGGGGCGTTCACCGGCGCCGCGCGCATGAAGAAGGGGCTGCTGGAACAGGCCAGTTGCGGCACGCTGTTTTTCGACGAGATTGGCGAAATGTCGCTGCCGATGCAGTCCAAGCTGTTGCGCGCGATTCAGGATCGGCGCATCACACGGATCGGCAGCGAGGCCTCGATTCCGGTCGGCTTTCGGCTGGTGTGCGCCACCCATCGTGACTTGAAGGGCATGGTGGCGCAGGGCAGTTTCCGGGAAGACCTGTTCTACCGCATCAATGTCGTCCACGTGAAGGTGCCGCCGCTGCGCGAGCGTCCTGGCGATGTTTTGCATTTTTTGCGCCGCTTTCTCGATGACTTTCAGCGCGAGCATGGCGGTGAGCGCCGCGTTCTCGATGCCCGGGCCGAGCGCGTGTTGCTCGAATATCCGTGGCCGGGCAACTTGCGCGAGTTGAAAAACTGTGTCGAGCGCGCCTGCATCCTGGCGCTCGATCGCGTGCTGGGGGCCGAGTCTTTTTTCGAAGAAGGCGTCGCGCTGTTGCCCGCCGATGCGGCTGGATCGACCTTGTCCGCGCACATGGCACGCGTCGAGCGCGATTATCTGCTGCGCGCGCTGGAGCGCAGCGGCAATCACATGGGCCATACGGCGCTCGAGTTGGGCATCAGCCGCAAGAATCTGTGGGAGAAAATGCGCAAACTGGGGATGCGCAGCGAGTCCCCTGAGGACGCTTGAGCGCACCGGGTTCCTGTGCCCCCTGAGAAAGCCATGCGCGCACCATTTGTAAATAAAGGAACACCCGATGGACTTCCCCACTGGCCAAGAGTTAGCTGAATTTGCCAATGCGCTGATTCACTCGCGCCACAACGTCTCGCCCCGGCGCCTGAACGAGCCCGGCCCGTCGGCGCAACAGTTGCAGGACATTCTGGGGGCCGCCGCTGCGGCCCCCGACCACGGACGCTTGCTGCCCTGGCGCTTCGTGATCGTGCCCTGGCACCAGCGCGAGCGGCTGGCCGAGGTGTTTGGGCTGGCGCTGCTGGACCGCGACCCGGCTGCGACCCCGGCGCAGATTGAAACCGCCCGTGAAAAAGCGCACCGCTCACCGTTCCTGATGCTGGCCGTGGCCCGCCTGAGCGGCTCCGAGGCACGCCCGGGCAGCGCGAGCGCACGCGGCGCCCGGCATCCCGAATCGACCGAAGCCGAGGTCGGCGATGCCGAGCGCCTGCTGTCCTTTGGCTGCGCCATCCAGAACATCCTGCTGTGCGCCCATGCGGCCGGCTTTGGCACCGGGCTGACCAGCGGCCAGGCGATGCGCTCGCCGCGCCTGCGTGCCTTGTTTGCACTGCGCAAGAACGAGCAGGCGGTGTGCTGCATCAACATCGGCAGCGTGACCAAACACAAGCCCGCGCAGCTGCGGCCCCGGGTGGCGGACTACGTGTCGGAGCTGGGCGGCGCCGGCCCAGTCGCTTGATCACCCCGTCGCCCTCTAGGCCGCCTTGACGATGGCCGTCCAGCCAGGTAGGGTGGGCAAAGCGCAAGCGTGCCCACGGTGCGTGGATGTCCTGCGTGGGCACGCTTGCGCTTTGCCCACCCTACGGACTTCACCAGGGCTGCTCCAATTGCCCCGCCGCCAGCCGCACCGCCCGGCGGGCCATGGCGCGGGCCTCGGCTTCGTCATGCGTCACCAGCAGCGTGGCCATGCCGGCGGCCTCGATGCGCTGGCGAAACTCGTCGCGCAGGGCCACCCGCAGGTCGGCATTCAGCGCCCATCATGCCAATCAGCAGTGGCGCCTTCATGGGAATCGAGCCCAGGGCGAGCCGCGACTATTTGAGAACGACTTTGGTCCAGCGCGCCACCCAGCCAGCGCCCTTGGCGGCAATTTCCGGTGCGGCCAGTATTTCAAACTCGACCGGTTCCACTGCGTGGCGCATCACCTCGGCGCGCGGCGTGCGGGCTTGCACCGGGTACATCCACATGCTGGTCTGCAGCGCTTGCTGCACCGGCTCGCCGCGCATGAAATCGACAAATTTCAGCGCCGCTGCGCGCTGAGCACCGCCTTTGATCAGGGCCACCCCTTCAACCTGGCGGAACACACCGCCCTTGAGGAATAGGTTGCCGGTGGGCGACTCGCTGAGATTTTCCTGGCTGTAAAACACCTCGGCCGCCGGGCTGGTGGCGTAGCTCACCACCAGCGGGCGGCTGCCCTTGTTGTGGCTGAATTCGGTGTAATAGGCTTCGTTCCAGCCTTTCACCCTAGGCATCGCGATTGCCTTTCAACCTAGAAACCGCAGTTGGACGTGCCCGAGTGGGTCGTCATGGGGTGTTCTGGCAAGGCTGAGTGCCGCGGCTCCAACAGCGCCTGCGCGCTGTTGGACGGCACGAAGAGGTTGCGCCTCTGGCGCAG
>JAKFXU010000412.1 GCA_021731215.1 Rhodoferax sp. | reverse complement strand
GGATCAGCGCCAGCCCGAGGTTGGTCGGCAGCACGAAGGCCAGCGACTTGATCAGGTTGTCGTGGACGCGCCGCCCTTCCTCGACCGCCGCGGCGATGGAGGCGAAGTTGTCGTCGGCC
This sequence comes from Rhodoferax sp., assembly GCA_021731215.1. Classification (GTDB taxonomy): domain Bacteria; phylum Pseudomonadota; class Gammaproteobacteria; order Burkholderiales; family Burkholderiaceae_C; genus Rhodoferax. The sequence continues at coordinate 3,405 of JAKFXU010000412.1, read as the reverse complement.
AGGACAATCCCGGCCGCTTCCTTGGACACGCTGGTGCCGGTGATGCCCATCGCCACGCCGATGTTGGCCTGCTTGAGCGCGGGCGCGTCGTTGACGCCGTCGCCGGTCATCGCGACCACCTCGTTGCAACTCTGCAGCGCGCGCACCAGTTTGAGCTTATGCTCCGGCGCAACGCGTGCAAAGACGTTGCAGGCGAGCGCCGCAGCGCACAACTGCGCCTGCGACATCGCCGCGAGCTGGGCGCCGGCGAGCGCCTTGGGCGCGCCGGGCTCCTGGGACAGGATGCCGAGCTGCGCGGCGATCGCCTGCGCCGTCGCCTGGTGGTCGCCGGTGATCATCTTGACCGTGATCCCGGCCTGATGGCAGAGTTTGATCGCCGCGATTGCCTCGGGACGCGGCGGGTCGATCATGCCCTGCAGCCCGAGCAGCGTGAACCCGTTTTGCGTGTCGTGCAGTTCGATGCCGGTCTGGCCGGGCGCGGGCTTGGCGGCGAACGCCAGCACCCGCATGCCCTGGGCCGCCAGCGCCTCGACCTCGCGCAGCACAGCGGCCACGTCGAGCGTGCCGGCGCAGCGCTTGAGTACCGCCTCGGGCGCGCCCTTGAGCAGGATGCGCCCGCCGTCCTGCGCGTGCAGGGTGGCCATGAACTGGTTTTCGGACTCGAACGGAATTGCGTCCAGGCGCTGGTACTGGGCCCGGGCCTGCTCCACGTCGAGCCCGGTCTTCTCGGCGGCGACGACCAGCGCGCCCTCGGTCGGGTCGCCATGAATCCTCCAGTGCCCGGCCTCGTTCGCCAGCGAGGCGTCGTTGCACAGCGCCCCGGCCAGCAGCAGATCCGCCACCGCAGGCACCATCGCGGCGGGCGCCCGATCGCGCAGCAGTTGCCCCATGGGTTCGTAGCCGACGCCCGACACGGCAAAGGCGCCGGACGCGGGCGTCCAGAGTTGCTGCACCGTCATCTCGTTGCGGGTGAGGGTGCCGGTCTTGTCGGAGCAGATGACGGTGGTGGAGCCCAGGGTCTCGACGGCGGGCAGCTTGCGCACCACGGCGCGGCGCGCCGCCATGCGCTGCACGCCGATCGCCAGCGCGATGGTGACGATCGCCGGCAGCCCCTCGGGGATGGCGCCGACCGCCAGCGCGACGGCGAAGATGACCGACTCACGCAGGGCCGGGAGCCATTCGACGCCGGTCTCGGCCGTGGCGCGCCAGGTTCCCAGCACCAGCATCGCCAGCGCGATGAGGATGATCGCGACGGTGATGTACCAGCCGATTTTGGCCAGCGCCGCGGTCAGCGGGGTCTGCAGGTCGGTGGTTTCCTTGAGCATGGTGGAGATGCGGCCGAGCTCGGTTTTGGCGCCGGTCTCGACCACCACCGCGGTCCCGGTTCCGTAGCTGACGAGCGTGCCGCCGAACACCATGCAACTGCGGTCGCCAATGTCGGCCTCGGGCGCCACCGGGGCGAGCTGTTTTTCGGTCGGCACCGACTCGCCGGTGAGCGCCGCCTCCTCAACCTGCAGGCTGCGCAACTGGATCAGGCGCATGTCCGCTGGCACTTTGTCGCCGCTGGCCAGCAGGACCACGTCGCCGCGGACCAGATCCGCCGCCGCCAGGGTGAGCTTGCGCCCGGCGCGCAGGACGCTGACGTTCTCCGGCACCATGCGGCTGAGCGCCTCGATCGCCTTGCCGGCCTTGAACTCCTGCACGAAGCCGATGATGGTGTTGAGCACCACCACCGCCAGAATCACCAGCCCGTTCTTGATCCCGCCGGTGGGGTCGACCGCCATCGCCACCGCCGCCGACACGATCAGCACCCAGATCAGGGGGTTGTTGATCTGGCGCCAGAGCAGGTCAAGCACGGTATCGCCGTTGCCGCGCGGAATGACATTGGGTCCGTCGGTCTGCAAGCGCTGCGCCGCCTCCGCCGGGCTCAGGCCTTCGGCCCGGCTGCCGCTGCGCAACACCACATCCTGAGCGCTCAGCGCATGCCAGGGTGGCTGCTGCGGCGCGCCGGCGCTGCGCTCACCCTGCAGGGCAGACGCCTGGCTGGTGCGGGTGGGTTGCACAGTTGTTTTCATGGTTGGCTTGCTTGTGTTCATCTTCGGTTGCATTCGTTCTTGACAGCTTCGCCCTCCAGGGCCGGCGACCAGCGGTGATCATTCAGCGGCAGCGAGATACAAGGACGCCAGGATGGTACCGACGCCGGCCGGAACGCCGTAGCGTTCCGCCTTGGACGGTGCGTCCCCGGCGATGATTTCAACCGGAACGGTGGTCAACTCAATCACCTTGTTGGTGGTTGAGTTCTCGACCATGCGCAGCAGCGAGTTCTTGCGCGCGGTGCTCATCACGATATGGTCGCAGCCAAGACGCCGCGCCGCAGCGGCAATGACGGCTGCCTTGTCCCCAAGCTCCCGGTGCGTTTCATAGGGCACCCCGAACCGGTCCAGCAATTGCCGGCTTGACAGCAGTGCCTGCCCGGCCTGATCGCGATGATAAGCATCGCGATCATGGCGGCTCACGAATCGCGAGATGTATTGGGAAAAGGGCGCCTGAACGTTCAAGAGATGAACTTCCAGCGCCGCGTTCTTCCTGAATTCATGGGCGGCGTGCCGCACCGCGTGAAGCGAGTTGCTTGAGCCGTCGACCGGAACGAGTATTTTCAACATGGTGGGGTTTCCTTTTCAATTGCCAACTGTCACCAGGGACGGAGAGCGAAAAACGCGATGGTACAGTTCTGAATGTACGCGCACACCGCCCGAAAGGCCAGCGGCATGGCGCTTCTCATTCATGTCTGCCATCGGTAGCTCAGCATGCCCAGCACCAGCAGCGCGACGGTCGCCCAGCCCAGGCGGTCGATGTAGCGGTGCAGCGCCGCCTCCATGCGCGCCCCGCCCCAGGCCATCAGCCCGGCGACCAGAAAGAAGCGCGCCCCGCGCCCGATCAGCGAGGCCAGGGTGAAGGGCAACAACGCCATCGACAGGGCGCCAGCGGCGATGGTGAATGCCTTGTACGGAATCGGGGAGAAACCGGCGACAAAGACCGCCCAAAAACCCCAGCGATCAAACCAAACTACCGCCGCCTGATAGCCGTCCCAATAGAGGGACGCGCGCAGCCAGGGTTCGATGGCATCGAAGGCATAATGGCCGATGGCATAACCAAACAGGCCGCCCGCCACCGAAGCCAGCGTAGTCAGCAGCGCAAACCACCAGGCCCGCGACGGATTGGCCAGGCTCATGGGCGCGAGCATCACATCCGGCGGAATCGGAAAGAACGACGATTCGGCGAAACTCATCCCGCCCAAATACCAGGGCGCATGCCGATGCCGCGACCAGAACATCGCGCGCCGGTAGAGTGGGGAAAATATCCGCATGGCGTTCAGCCGCCGCGCACCATGGCAATCACCCGCCC
>JAKFXU010000413.1 GCA_021731215.1 Rhodoferax sp. | reverse complement strand
TCGCCGAGCTGCTGGAACGATCTTTGATGCTGGTGACGGCGCTGGCGCCGCACATCGGCTACGACCGCGCCGCCGACATCGCCAAGCGCGCGCACCACGACGGCAGCACGCTGCGCCAGGCGGCGCTGGCGCTCGGCTATGTCACGGCCGATGAGTTCGAACGCTGGGTCAAGCCGGCGGAGATGGCGGGCGACTTGCCCCTGGGGTCGTAACGCCAGGCAGCTAGAGCGGTGCGTCTGGCGCCGCGTTGGCGTTGGCGTTGGCGTTGCCGGCGGCATCGACGGCAGGGGCCACGGCCGGTTCGATCGCGCCAAGTTGGCGCAGACCGGCTTTTTCGCCGGCGCCGGCAAACTTGCTGTATTTGCCCAGAATGCCGACCAGTTGGCCATAGACCTTGGGGTTGCCCGCCATGCATTCGCTGTGTTCCAGAAAATCGGGCGCGCCGGTGAAGTTGCCGACCAGGCCGCCGGCCTCGGTCACCAGCAAGGAGCCCGCCGCCACGTCCCAGGGCTGCAAGCCGGTTTCAAAAAATCCATCGGTGTAACCGGCCGCCACATAGGCCAGATCGAGGGCGGCGGCGCCGGGGCGGCGCAGGCCGGCGGTGCGCTGCATTACATCGCCCATCATGCGCAGGTAGGTATTGAAGTCGTCGCCGGGACGGAACGGGAAACCGGTTGAAATCAGGCACTCCTGCAGGCGGATGCGCTTGGAGACGCGCAGGCGGCGGTCGTTCAGGTAAGCGCCACGCCCTTTGGTGGCAGTGAACAGGTCGTTGCGGCTGGGGTCATAAATGACGGCCTGCTCGATCTTGCCCTTGACCGCCAGCGCAATGCTGACGCAGTAGACCGGAAAACCGTGGATGAAGTTGGTGGTGCCGTCCAGCGGGTCGATGATCCAGACGAATTCCGAGTCTTTGGCGCCATGTTCGTGCCCTGATTCCTCGGCCCAGATGCCGTGACCGGGGTAGGCGGTGAGCAGGGTTTCAATGATCGCTTGTTCGGCCGCATGGTCAACGTCGGTGACGAAGTCGTTGACCTGTTTCTGTGAAATACGGACCGCTTCGACGTCAAGCGCGGCGCGGTTGATGATGGAGCCAGCGGCGCGGGCGGCCTTGACGGCCACATTGATCATGGGATGCAGATTGGGGGACGACATAAATTGTTTTCAAGAGCGGGACAGGACAGCACGGCGATGCGGGCAGCGACAATCGGGCGATTTTACCCGTCCCGGCGATTTCTCCATTTTTCGAGTTCATGCAAACACGTTTTATCCTGATCAACACCAGCCACGCCGGCAATGTCGGGGCGGCGGCGCGCGCCATGAAAACCATGGGCTTTGATGACCTGGTGCTGGTGGCGCCGCGCTGGGCCAATGTGCTCAAGCGCGAAGAGACCATCCAGCGCGCCAGCGGGGCGCTCGACGTGCTCAAAAACGCCCGCATTGTCGCCACGCTGGACCAGGCGCTGGGTGGCATCACCCATTTGTGCGCCACCGCCATGACGCCACGCGACTTTGGCCCGCCCACCGTGGCGCCGCGCGAGCATTTCCAGGCGCTATCGAAAAAGGAACTTGCGGAGCAGCAGGGCGTCGCCTTCCTGTTCGGTTGCGAGCGTTTTGGCATGCGCAATGAAGACGTTTACCGTTGCCACGCCTGTCTCAACATCCCGAGCAACCCCCAGTTCGGCTCCCTCAATCTGGGCGCCGCCTTGCAGGTGATTGCCTACGAATGGCGCCTGGCTTTGGGCGGCTATGCCGTGCCGCCGGCGACCGTGGCCCCGGTGCTGGCCGATGCCAGCCAACTGGCGGGCCTGCTGGCGCATTGGGAGCGCTCGCTGGTGGCGATCGACTTTCTCGACCCGCAGGCGCCCAAGAAACTGATGCCCCGGCTCAATCAGTTGTTCAACCGGGCCGCTGTCACGCAGGAAGAAGTCCACATTCTGCGCGGCATTGCCAAGATGATGGAACAGAGCGCCGCGCGCGCCCAGCCCGTGCCCGCAGCCGTGACAGCGCTAAAACGCAGTTTCAGAGAAGACTAACTTGTACTCAAGTTATGTCGGAGCTAAAAGGCTAGACTCACAAGATGTTTTCTCGACTCCGTTCCGACATTCAATGCATTCTTGAGCGCGACCCGGCGGCGCGCAGCCGCTGGGAGGTACTCACTTGCTATCCGGGCCTGCATGCGGTGATCCTGCACCGGCGCGCCCACTGGTGCTGGCGTCACGGCTTCAAATGGCTGGGGCGCTTTATTTCGCACATCGCGCGCTTTCTGACCGGCATTGAAATTCATCCCGGCGCCGTCATCGGGGAACGGGTGTTCTTTGACCATGCGATGGGTGTGGTGGTGGGCGAGACCGCTGAAATTGGCGACGGTTGCACCATTTACCAGGGTGTCACGCTGGGCGGCACCGCGCTCTACAAGGGCACCAAGCGCCACCCGACGCTGGGGCGCAATGTAGTGCTGGGGGCCGGCGCCCAAGTGCTGGGCGGCTTCACGGTCGGCGATGGCGCCAAAGTGGGTTCCAATGCGGTGGTCACCAAGCCGGTGCCGGCCGGCGCCACGGCGGTGGGCAACCCGGCGCGCATCATCCAGGCCGAGCTCGATATCAAGCGGGAAGAAACGGCCTCCAAAATGGGTTTTTCGGCCTACGGCGTCACGCAAAATGACGATCCGCTGAGCCAGGCCATGCGCGGTCTGATTGACAGCGCCTCGTCGCAGGAACATCAGATTGCGCTGCTGTGGCAGGCGATCGATATGCTGCAGGCCAATCGCTCCGCCACCAACTGCGTACCCGGCGACGCCGCCCGCAGCGAGCACTTCGAGGCCGACAAGCTCAATCAGTTGGTGGGCAAGTAGGACGGTTCGTAAGGCCGGTGAACCCATTCGCTGGCCGGGGGCAGGCAACTTTTGCGCCAGTTCTGGCGGCAAAGGTGGCAAGTCCCGCCTACCACCCTCGGGCGTCTGCTTACCACCTTCAAGCGCCTGGTTACCACCTTCCAAGGGTAGCTCGCCCTGTTCCGGGTGCCTGCTTGCCGTTGCCTCTGGATTGACCAGGGTGCAGTGCGTCCGGTTGCCCGCTTTGCTTCAATGCGGGGTGATTCGTCGGAGGCATTGAGTTCGGCGAGGAGGTCTTGGGCGGTACGCATGTTTTTCGCTGGGCTCATTCGACGGCCCCCTCACTGTCACCCAACTCCCGCTCAATCTGCTCGATGCTGGGCAGGCTGCTTTGCAGGTCATCTGGCAAGGCCGCAACGAGCTGGTACTCAGCCACGCCGATGGGTTTGTTCGAGTCGCGCAGTGCGTATTCAGCAACCACGCGGTTTTTGCTTTTGCACAATAGCAGACCGATGGTGGGGTTGTCCTGCTCGGCCTTCACTTGTGAGTCCACCGCGCTCAAATAAACCTAGAAACCGCAGTTGACCGCTCATTTCCGCTTGCAAGGCCGCATGAACACTCACTTCTGTACCCACGCACGAGTTCACCTTTTGGGTGACAGCCGTAGGGTGGGCAAAGCGCAGCATGCCCACCA
>JAKFXU010000372.1 GCA_021731215.1 Rhodoferax sp. | reverse complement strand
GCGCTGTACGGCGAGTTCAGCGGGGTGCGCACGGCGCGCAAGCACATTGGCTGGTACGTCCAGTCCTTGCCGGGGGCCAAGGATTTTCGCGCGCGCATGAATTTGATAGCGGACTGCGCCCAGCAGGTGCGCGCCGTGGCTGATTTTTTTGACGATTTGAACCAGCGCATGGACCGGATTGCGGATGAGCTTGGACCGGCGCGGATGAGCGAGGAAGAAAAAAACATGGAGACGCCAGTATGAGCAAGAAACACATAGAAGAATGCGTGCGCACCAGTCTGGAGGGCTATCTCAGGGACTTGCGCGGAACCGAGCCGGACGGCATGTACAACATGATGGTCAATGTGGTGGAACGACCGCTGCTGGAGGTGGTCATGCAGCACGCTGACAACAACCAATCCAGAGCGGCCCAGTGGCTGGGCCTGAACCGCAACACGCTGCGCAAGAAACTGGTTGAGCACAAGCTGATCAAGTAGCTTGACGCCCGCCGCGGCGGGGTCGTCCTTTATTCGCCAATTACATTTTTAAATCCATGAACGCACTCTTATCCGTCTCCGACAAAACCGGCATCGTTGAATTGGCGCAGGCCCTGCACGCGCTAGGCATCGGGCTTATTTCCACCGGCGGCACCGCCAAATTGTTGGCTGAACAAGGGCTGCCGGTGACCGAGGTGGCCGAGCTCACCGGCTTTCCCGAAATGCTCGATGGCCGCGTCAAAACGCTGCACCCCAAGGTGCATGGTGGCTTGCTGGCACGGCGCGATGTGCCCGAGCACATGGCAGCGCTCAAAGCGCACCAGATCGACACCATTGACCTGCTGGTGGTGAATCTGTATCCGTTTGAAGCGACGGTGGCCAAGCCCGGCTGCACGCTGGAAGACGCGATCGAGAACATCGACATCGGTGGCCCCGCCATGGTGCGCAGCGCGGCCAAAAACTGGAAGGACGTGGCCGTATTGACGGACGCCGCGCAGTACCAAAGCGTGCTGGCCGAACTCAAATCAAGTGGCAAGCTGAGCGAGCAGACCCGCTTTGCGCTGGCGGTGGCGGCTTTCAACCGCATCAGCCAGTACGACGGCGCCATCAGTGATTACCTGTCGGCGCTCAATTTTGAAGAAGGCAACAACACGCCCTCAACCCAGTTGTTCCCGGCCCAGGCCAATGGCCGCTTTGTCAAGCTGCAGGATCTGCGCTATGGCGAGAACCCGCATCAGCAGGCCGCTTGCTACCGCGACCTGTACCCGGCGCCCGGCTCGCTGGTGACGGCGCAGCAGTTGCAGGGCAAGGAGCTGAGCTACAACAACATCGCCGACGCCGACGCCGCCTGGGAATGCGTCAAGAGTTTTGACGCCAGCAAGGAGGCCGCTTGCGTCATCGTCAAACACGCCAACCCGTGCGGCGTGGCGCTGGGTGCCGATCCGCTCGAGGCCTACAGCAAGGCGTTCCAGACCGATCCCACCTCTGCTTTTGGCGGCATTATTGGTTTCAACCGAGCGCTCGACGAGCGCGCGGCGCTGCAAGTGTCAAAACAATTCGTGGAAGTGCTGATGGCGCCCGACTTCACGCCCGAGGCGCTGGCGGTATTCAAGAGCAAGGTCAACGTGCGCATTCTCAAGATCGCGCTGCCGCCGGGTGGCAGCAGCGACTGGGACAACGGCCGCAATGCGGTGGACGTCAAGCGCATTGGCTCGGGCCTGCTGATGCAGAGCGCCGACAACCACCAACTGACACTGGCCGATCTGAAAGTTGTCACCAAAAAACAGCCGACGCCCGAGCAGTTGCAAGACCTGCTGTTCGCCTGGACAGTGGCGAAATATGTCAAGAGCAACGCCATCGTGTTTTGCAAGGGCGGTATGACGATGGGCGTCGGTGCCGGCCAGATGAGTCGCCTGGATTCGGCCCGCATCGCCAGCATCAAGGCCCAGCACGCTAATCTGAGCCTGCAGGGCACGGCGGTGGCCAGCGACGCCTTCTTCCCGTTCCGCGACGGCCTGGACGTGGTGGTGGACGCCGGTGCCACCTGCATCATCCAGCCCGGCGGCTCAATGCGCGACCAGGAGGTGATCGAAGCCGCCGATGAGCGCGGCGTCGCCATGGTCTTCAGCGGCGTGCGCCATTTTCGGCACTGAGCCGGGGCGGATTACTGCTAGGGTTTGACCATCGGCCAGCCACGCGCCGCCCACAGACTCATGCCGCCGTTCACATAGCGGGCGTTGCTGTAGCCGGCGGCCTGCAATTGTTCAACGATCCGTGCCGAACGATTCTGCGTGTTGCAGATCACCAGCACCGGTTCGGCCCCGGGCTTGGGCAGTTCCGCCAGGCGTTTTCCGAGTTGCCCCATCGGGATCAGCCGTGCGCCTTTGGCGACGCCAGTGGCATGTTCGTTCGGCTCTCGAATATCGACCATGATACTGGCTGGGTTTTGCAGCGCCTCGCGTGCCTGCTCCAGGCTGACAGAAGGGGCGGTACTGGCGCTGCAGCCTACGCTCAGCAGCAAGGCGCTGCAGGCCAGCGTTGATAGGAGTTTTCCGCGTTTCATGGTATTTCGGGTGGCCGGCGTAAAACGCCTATTTTGCGAGTATTTTGAAAATCTCGCGCGCCGCCTGCACCGTCGCGGCAATGTCCTGGTCGCTGTGGGCGGCGCTGACAAAACCGGCTTCATAGAGGGCCGGCGCAATGTAGATGCCGCGCTCGAGCAGGCCATGGAATAACTGATTGAAGCGGGCGCTGTCGGTGGTCATGACCTGGGCGTAATTCTGCGGCAGCGCGTCGAACAGGAAAAAGCCGAACATGCCGCCCTCGCTGTCGGCGCTGAAGGCAACGCCCTCGGCGCTAGCCGCTGCCTGCAGGCCGGCAGTCAGCGCGCGGGTCTGGCGCGACAAGGCCTCGTAAAAGCCGGGCTTGCTGATTTCGCGCAGGGTCGCCAGGCCACAGGCGGTCGCCACCGGGTTGCCCGACAGGGTGCCGGCCTGGTACACCGCCCCCAGTGGCGCCAGGTGTTCCATCACCGCCCGTTTGGCGCCAAAGGCGGCCAGCGGCATGCCCCCGCCAATGACCTTGCCCATCACCGTGATGTCGGGCTCGAAGCCCGGGATTTGACGGGCATAGACGCTTTGCGCCCCGCCCAGCGCGACCCGAAAGCCGGTCATGACCTCATCGAACACCAGCAGGGCGCCGTATTCGGTGCATAGCTCGCGGCAGCGTTGCATGAAGGGCACCGAGGCGCGCACGAAATTCATGTTGCCGGCGATCGGCTCGATCATCAGACAGGCCAGCTCGTGCCCGTGCAGGGCGAAGGCCTGTTCTAGCTGTTCGATGTGGTTGTACTCCAGCACCACGGTGTGCTGCACCACTTCGGCCGGCACGCCGGCGCTGGTGGCGTTGCCAAAGGTGGCCAGCCCCGAGCCGGCCTTGACCAGCAGCGCGTCGGCATGGCCGTGGTAGCAGCCTTCGAACTTGATGATCTTGCTGCGCCCCGTGGCGCCGCGCGCCAGCCGGATGGCGCTCATGGCGGCCTCGGTGCCGGAGCTGACCAGGC
>JAKFXU010000373.1 GCA_021731215.1 Rhodoferax sp. | reverse complement strand
AAATGCAGCACGTGCCCTACCGGGGCGGTGTGCCGGCCATCACCGACACGCTGGGCGGACAGGTGCCCATGATGTACGCCGACCTGGTGGCGGCCTTGCCGCATATCCAGTCGGGCCGGCTGCGTGCGATTGCGGTGGGTTCGCCCCAGCGCGTGGGCATGATCCCCGAGATCAGGACCATCGCCGAGCAGGGTTTCAAGGGTTTTGACGCCGTATCATGGGGCGGCCTGATGGCCCCGGTGGGAACGCCAAAAGACGTGATCAATCGCGTCAGCGCAGAAGTCAAGGCGATCCTGGCCGAGCAAGAGACGCAGGACAAGCTGCTCAAAGCCGGTGCCATCGCCAACTACCAGAGCGCCGACCAGATGGCCGCCCGCGTGCAGCAGGACTACAGCAAGTGGGGCAAGGTGATCCGCGACAAGGGCATCTCCGCGGAGTAATGACTGCCCCCGACTGGAGACCTCGCGTGAACCCCATCCATCTCCCTTTTGCCCCTTCGTTTCCGATCCGCGGCGCTGACGACGTTCACCGCCTTGAGCAGACACCGATAGAGGCGGCCCTGCCGGTGCGCAGCACCTACGAAATCTTCCGCAATTCGGCCCACGCCTTTGGCAGCAAGACCGCGCTGACCTTTCTGCGCAGTGGTGATCCCGACGACACGCCGATTCGCTGGTCCTATGCTGAGCTGCTGGCCGGCATCCACCAGAGTGCCAACGCGCTGCATGTGCTGGGGCTCGGCCCGCAAGACACGGTGGCTGTGTTGCTGCCAGCTTGTCTGGAGTACCACCTGGCGCTGTGGGGCGGGGAAGCGGCGGGCATTGTGCAGCCGCTGAACCCGCTGCTCAGCGACGAAAAGCTGGTGTCGCTGATGACGGCAGCCCGCGCCAAAGTGCTGATCGCCTGGGGCTCGGACGACGAATCCGGCATGTGGTCCAAGGCCATGCGCCTGCGCGCCCAGGTGCCCACGCTCACCACGGTGCTGCGCGTGGCGCCGCACGACGAGCCGCCAGGTCGGGCACCTGCGCTGCCCGAAGGTGTGGCCGATTTCAATGCCTTGCGCGCGAGCGAGCCCGGCGACCGGCTGGTCAGCGGGCGCGACATCGCACCGACCGACATCGCCGCCTACTTCCACACCGGCGGCACCACCGGCGCGCCCAAGCTGGCGCGCCACAGCCACGGCGCCCAGGTCTTCACCGCCTGGGTCAGTGTGCAACTGCAAGGGCTGAAAGACAGCGACGTCACCATCAACGGTTATCCGCTGTTCCATGTGGCCGGGGTTTTGCCGGCCTCGCTGGCCTCGCTGTCGGCGGGCGTCAAAGTCATCATTCCGACCACCGCCTTGCTGCGCAACAAGGAGGTCATCGCCAACTACTGGCGCCTGGTCGAGAAGTACCGGCCAACCTCGCTGTCGGCCGTGCCCACGGTGCTGGCAGCGCTGGCCAATGTGCCGCTGGCCGGCGCCGACATTTCGTCGATCCGCTACTGCCGCACCGGCGCCGCCGTGCTGGCGCCCGAACTGGCGGCACGCTTCAAGCGCCTGTTCGGCCTGCATGTGCACGAGAGCCTGGGCATGACCGAAATGGCCGGCATCTCGACCATCACGCCACCGGGGGTCGTTGGGCCGGCGGGCTGCGTCGGCTTGCGCTTGCCCTATTCGCAATTGCGCATCGTCGCGCTCGACGAACACGGCAACGCCTCGGACCGCGACCTGCCCGCTGGCGAGCAGGGCATGGTGCTGTTCAAGTCGCCGAATCTGTTTTCGGGCTTCCTCGATCCGGCCGACAACGCCAGGGCCTTCACCGCCGACGGCTGGCTCGCCACCGGCGACCTGGGCTGGCTCGATGGCGAGGAGCGGCTCAACCTCAGCGGCCGCTCCAAGGACTTGATCATCCGCAGCGGCCACAACATCGACCCCAAGGTGATTGAAGACGCGCTGGGCGCCCACCCGGCGGTGCAGCTGTGCGCGGCCGTGGGTGCACCCGACGCCTACGCTGGCGAACTGCCGGTGGTCTTTGCGACCCTGGTGCCGGGCGCCTCGGCCAGCGAAGAAGAGCTGCTGGCGTTCACTGCCGCGCGGGTCGACGAGGCACCCGCTAGGCCCAAGTCCGTCACTGTGATCGAGCACATGCCGATGACCAATGTCGGCAAGATCTACAAGCCCGAGCTGCGCCTGCTGGCCGCCCGCAACGTGGCCTGCGCGATGGTCGACGACATCTGCGCTGGCCTGGGGCTGAACGCGCAGGCGTGGCCACGCGTGCAGGCCGAGGGCGAGAGCGGCCTCCAGGTGCGGGTCGACGCGGCCGTCGCGGGTCCGCTGGCGCAGCGGCTGCAAGAGCAGTTGCAGCAGGCGCTCAGTCGCCTGCCGGTCAAGACGCAGGTGATCCTGCAGTAGCACCCCTTCCCCATTCCCTTTGTAAATCTGAACAGGAGACACACTATGAACCCGAATTTTCTGAACCGCCGCGTATGGCTCTGTGCGCTGGCCTCGGCCGCCGCGCTGGGCCTGGGCACCGCCGCCCAGGCCCAGACCTTCCCCAGCAAGCCAATCCGCCTGGTCGTGCCGTTCCCGCCTGGCGGTGCAACCGACATCCTGGCGCGGATACTGGGCGAAAAAATGGCGCTCGCCTTCAAGCAGCCCGTTGTCATCGACAACAAGCCCGGAGCGGCCGGCATCATCGGGACCGACGCGGTCGCCAAGGCGCCGGCTGATGGGCACACGCTGGTTCTGTCGCTGAGCAACTCACTCCTCACGAACCAGTTTTTGTACGAAAAACTACCCTATGACATGCAGCGCGACCTGACGCTGGTCTACCAGATCGCCACGGCGCCGCTGGTGCTGGTGGTCCACCCCAGTGTGCCGGCCAACACCGGACCCGAGCTGCTGCAGTATGTGAAGGCCAACAAAGGCAAAGTGGCCTACGGCTCCTACGGCATCGGCGCCTACCCGCATCTGGCGGGCGCGCACATGAACCTGACACAGCAGGCCGACATGAACCACATTCCCTACAAGGGCGAGGCGCCGATGATGCTGGAGCTGATCGGCGGCCAGATCCAGATGGCTTACGCCAGCGCGCTGCAGGCCAAGCCGCACCTGGAGGCCGGCAAGGTCAAGGCCATCGGCGTCACCGGCGAGCGCCGCATGAGCACCTTGCCCAATGTGCCAACGCTGGCCGAGCAGGGCCTGAAGGACGAGGTCTATCGCGTCACTGGCTGGCTGGGCATGGCAGTACCGGCCGGCACCCCCAAGGCCGTGGTCGATCGCATCGCGGCCGAAGTGCGCGCCGCGACCCGCCAGCCCGACGTGCAGGCGCGCATTGCGGCGATGGGCTTCGAGATCAAAGACAGCTCGCCCGAGGCCTTTGCCGCGGTCTACAAGCAGGAGCTGCCGGTGTGGGAGCGTCTGATCAAGCAGTCGGGCGCCAAACTCGAGTGAGCGTGGGCGGCATCAACAAGCTCTGGGGAAAAGCATGAAGACCCGTATCACCAAATTGTTGGGAATTCGTTACCCGATCATCCAGGGCGGCATGCAATGGGTCGGTCTGG
>JAKFXU010000323.1 GCA_021731215.1 Rhodoferax sp. | reverse complement strand
CTGGGGGTGCAGTTTTCGCTCACCACGGTGGCTTTGCGCGCCCTGCCGGTGGTGATTCTGGGTGGACTGACGTCGGTGCCGGGCGCCATCATTGGCGGGCTCATCATCGGTGTCGGCGAGAAGCTGTCGGAAGTATTTTTGGGCCCTTACGTCGGTGGCGGTATCGAAATCTGGTTTGCCTACGTGCTGGCGCTGGTCTTTTTGATGTTCCGTCCGCAGGGTTTGTTCGGCGAGAAGATCATCGATCGCGTCTGAAGCCGATCCCACCTAAAGAGAACAACTATGTTTTACAGAGAAAACGGTCAATTCAAGACCTCCTATCGCGCCGACAGCCAAATCTTCCCGATTAACCAGGATCGCTGGGGCGTGCTGGCTCTGATCGCCATCGCCGCCATCGGCGTGCCCCTGCTGGCGGACGAGTATCTGCTGCGCGCCATCTTTATTCCTTTCCTGATCCTGTCGCTGGCGGCACTGGGCGTCAATATATTGGTGGGCTACTGCGGCCAGATTTCGCTCGGCTCCGGCGCCTTCATGGCGGTGGGCGCTTACGCGGCCTACAACACCTACGTTCGCATCGACGGCATGCCGCTGATCGTGGCCCTGCTTGCGGGCGGTTTTTTCGCCACCCTGGTGGGCTTGTTTTTTGGCATCCCGAGTCTGCGCGTCAAAGGCCTGTACCTGGCGGTGGCGACGCTGGCGGCCCAGTTTTTCTGCGACTGGGCCTTCCTGCGCATCGGCTGGTTTACCAACAACAGTTCCTCCGGCTCGGTGGCTGTGTCCAATCTCAGCTTGCTGGGCTGGTCGATCGATTCGCCGGTCAGTAGATATCTGTTCTGTCTGGGCTTTCTGGTGGTGTTCGGGTTGCTCGCCAAGAACCTGGTGCGCGGTGCCATTGGCCGGGAGTGGATGGCCATTCGCGACATGGACGTCGCCGCCGCCGTGATCGGCATTCGTCCCATGTACGCCAAGCTCAGCGCGTTTGCGGTCAGCTCCTTTATCGTGGGCGTGGCCGGCGGCTTGTGGGGCTTTGTGCACCTGGGCTCCTGGGAGCCGGCCGCCTTTTCGGTGGATCGCTCCTTTCAGCTCTTGTTCATGGTGATCATCGGGGGCATGGGCTCGATCATGGGCAGTTTTTTTGGCGCCGCCTTTATTGTGGTGCTGCCGATTTTTCTGAATCAGTTTCTGCCCGCCGTGGGCGGTCTGTTCGGTCTTGAAATTTCAACCGCCCTGGTAGCGCACGCGGAAGTCATGCTTTTTGGCGCGCTGATCATCTGGTTTCTGATTGTTGAGCCGCATGGCCTGGCCAAGCTGTGGAGCATCGGCAAGCAAAAGATGCGCTTGTGGCCGTTCCCGCATTGAGTCCGTTTGTTGATTGTGTTTTTAGCCGCGACAAAACTTGAGTGCAAGTTAGTCTTTACTGAAACTTCGTTTTCGTTCGTTAACCACAGGCATTGAAGTGCCGATACTTTAGGAGACATTGATGAAAATTCGTAACGTCGTCTTGGCCAGTCTGCTGGCCACCGTCGGGGCCGGGGCATTCGCGCAGGCCAAAGAGCAGTTTTTCCCGGTTTTGTCCGGGCGCACCGGCCCGGTCGCGCCCAACGCCACTCCCTGGGCCAATGGGCACAACGACTACATGAAGCTGGTCAACGCCCGCGGCGGCATCAACGGTGTCAAGACCCTGGTGGAGGAATGCGAGACCGGCTACGCCACCGACCGGGGTGTCGAATGCTATGAGCGGCTCAAGGGCAAGCACGGTGGCGCCACCGTGTTCC
Organism: Rhodoferax sp.; assembly: GCA_021731215.1. GTDB lineage: Bacteria > Pseudomonadota > Gammaproteobacteria > Burkholderiales > Burkholderiaceae_C > Rhodoferax. Next base: position 1,770 of record JAKFXU010000323.1, on the reverse strand, counting down.
AGCCCCTGTCCACCGGCATTACTTTCGCGCTGACCGAAAAAGTCCCGAACGACAAAATCCCCTTGATTACCTCGGGTTATGGCCGCAGTGATTCGGCCGACGGCGGCGTCTTCAAGTGGAACTTCCCGCTGATCGGCCATTACTGGGTGGCTGGCGATACGCTGCTGATGCACATTGGCAAGCAGGCCGGCGGCATGGACAAGCTCAAGGGCAAGAAAATTGGCGTCGGTTACCACGACAGCCCGTTTGGCAAGGAATTGCTGCCCATTCTGCAGGAGCGCGCCGCCCAGTACGGCTTCACGCTGCAACTGCTGCCGATTGCCGCCCCCGGCGTGGAACAAAAAGCGACCTGGCTGCAGGTGCGCCAGCAGCAACCCGATTACGTGATCCTGCAGACCTGGGGCGTGATGACGGCCACCGCCATCAAGGAAGCGCAGGCAGTCGGTTACCCGCGTGAAAAAATGTTTGGCACCTGGTGGTCGGGCGCCGAGCCGGATCTGAAGGATGTGGGCCAAGGCGCCAAGGGCTACAGCGCCGTGATGATGCAACACGGGGCCGAACTGGATGCGCCCGTGGTGAAGGAAATTCTGGAGAAAGTTCACGCCAAAGGCCAGGGCACCGGACCCAAGGAAGAAGTCGGCCAGGTGCTCTACATGCGCGGCGTTATCGGCGCCATGCTGGCCACTGAAGGTGTGCGTGCCGCGCAGGAGCGTTTTGCCAAAGGCAAGGTTGTGACGGGCGAGCAGGCGCGCTGGGGTTATGAGAACCTGAACCTGACGCAGGCCAAGCTTGACGCCCTGGGCTTCAAGGGCGTGATGCGCCCGGTCTCCACCAGTTGCTTTGATCACATGGGCTCGGCCTGGACGCGCGTTCACACCTGGGACGGAGCCAAGTTTGTCTGGAGCTCTGACTGGCTGCAGGCCGATGAGCAGGTGATCAAGCCGCTGGTCAAGAACTCGGCGGAAAAGTACGCTGCCGAGAAGAAGCTGACCCGTCGTACCGGCGCTGACTGCCAGTCCTGATCGACTGACCAGCCCAGCCTCGGCGCGTTGCACCGGGGCTGGGCTTGGCGGCTTGCCAAGCCGCCAACTGAAAGGGCAGTGACACTGGCCTTTCAGTTGGTCATCACCAATTTACACGGATTCATTCATGAGCACTTCCAACATCGTTCTCAACGTCAATGGCATCGAGGTCATTTACAACCATGTCATTCTGGTGCTCAAGGGCGTGTCCCTCAACGTGCCCGAAGGCAAAATCGTGGCCATCCTGGGCGGCAACGGCGCGGGTAAAACCACCACCCTGCGCGCCGTCTCCAACCTGCTAAAAGGCGAGCGCGGCGAAGTGACCAAGGGCTCGATCGAGCTGCGCGGCGAACGCATCGAAAACCTGTCGCCGGCTGATCTGGTGCAGCGCGGCGTGGTGCAGGTGATGGAGGGGCGCCATTGTTTTGCCCACTTGACGATCGAAGAAAACCTGTTGACCGGCGCCTACACCCGCAAGGACAAGGCGGAAATTGCCCGCAATCTGGAGAAGGTCTACAACTATTTTCCGCGCCTCAAGACCCGGCGCAGCAGTCAGGCGGCCTACACCTCGGGCGGTGAGCAGCAGATGTGCGCGATTGGCCGCGCCCTGATGGCCAACCCCAGCATGGTGCTGCTCGATGAGCCCTCGATGGGCCTGGCGCCCCAGATCGTGGAAGAAGTGTTCGAGATCGTGAAAGACCTCAACCAAAAGGAAAAAGTCACCTTTTTGCTGGCCGAGCAGAACACC
>JAKFXU010000324.1 GCA_021731215.1 Rhodoferax sp. | reverse complement strand
GTGTGAAAGGGGCTGAAACTGGTGCCGCCGCGGCGATTTGCCCGAGCAGCAATCTGTTTTTGGGCAGCGGCTTTTTTGACTACGCGGGCGCGGACCGCGTCGGCTTTCGATACGGCCTGGCCAGCGACGTTGGCGGCGGCACCAGTTTCAGCCCCTTTCACACCATGCTGGCGGCTTACTACGTTGCCCGCGCGGGGCAGACCAAGGCGGGGCTGTCACTGTCGCCGCAGCAGTTGTGGTGGCAGCACAGCGCCGGGGCGGCGCAGGCGCTCGGGCTCGATGGCCAAAACGGCGCTGCGGCGGTGGGTAATCTGCTGCCCGGTTGCGAAGCCGACTTTGTGGTGCTCAATCCGCAAGCCACGCCCTTGCTGGCGCGCCGAACCGCGCGCGCCGCCAGTCTGGACGAACTGCTGTTTGCCCTGATCGTGCTGGGCGATGACCGGCTGATCGAGCGGACCGTGATTTCCCAAGCCGTTTAGCGCCGGTTTGGCCTGCTTACAATCGGGCTAACACAGGAGTTTCGTTCCCATGAGTATCAAAAGCGACAAATGGATTCGCCGCATGGCCGAGTCCACCGGCATGATCGAGCCGTTCGAGCCGGGCCAGATTCGCGAGCGTGATGGCCACAAAATCATCAGCTACGGCACCAGCAGTTATGGCTACGACATTCGCTGCGCACCCGAATTCAAGGTCTTTACCAACATCCACAGCACGGTGGTGGACCCGAAGAATTTCGACGCGAAAAGCTTTGTCGATTTTCATGACGATGTCTGCATCATCCCGCCCAACAGCTTTGCGCTGGCGCGCACGTTGGAGTACTTTCGCATTCCGCGCAATGTGCTGACCATTTGCCTGGGCAAGAGCACCTACGCGCGCTGCGGCATCATCGTCAACGTGACGCCGTTCGAGCCCGAATGGGAAGGCTACGTGACGCTGGAATTTTCCAACACCACGCCGCTGCCGGCCAAAATCTACGCCGGCGAAGGCTGCGCGCAAGTGCTGTTCTTTGAAAGCGACGAGGTCTGCGAGACCAGCTACAAGGACCGGGGTGGCAAATACCAGGGCCAGCGCGGGGTCACCTTGCCCAGGGCTTGAGGCCGGGCGATGGGCCTGGCATCCAGGCGATCGGGTCGGATGGAGGATAATGTGTGTTTGCGTCCCAATCCTTGGGATCTAAACAGCTATCAGATTGATAGCACTGACCTTGGCTGTGAATGAGCGATTTGAACACTGATTTGACCCCCGACACCTTGCCGATGGCCTTTGCCCAACTGCAACTGGCCGCTCCGCTGGCGCGCGCTGTCGCCGACCTCGGTTACACCGTCATGACGCCAATCCAGGCGCAGGCTATTCCGGTGGTGTTGCAGGGTCGCGACGTGATGGGCGCGGCCCAAACCGGCACCGGCAAGACCGCTGCTTTCTCGCTGCCGCTGCTGCAGCGCCTGCTCAAGCATGAGAGCAGCTCGACTTCCCCGGCGCGCCATCCGGTGCGCGCCTTGGTGCTGTTGCCCACGCGCGAACTGGCGGTTCAGGTGGCCCAGGCCATCAAGGGCTATGCCCAACACACCCAACTGCGCAGCGCGGTGGTGTTCGGCGGCATGGACATGAAGCCGCAGACCCTGGAACTCAAAAGAGGCGTTGAAATTCTGGTCGCCACGCCGGGGCGTCTGCTCGATCACATTGAAGCCAAAAACGCGGTGCTCAATCAGGTTGAGTACGTGGTGCTGGACGAGGCCGACCGCATGCTCGACATCGGTTTCCTGCCCGATTTGCAGCGCATCCTGAGCTACCTGCCCAAGCAGCGCACCACGCTCTTGTTCTCGGCCACCTTCTCCAGCGAAATCAAGCGCCTGGCCAGCAGCTATTTGCAAGACCCGGTGACGATTGAAGTGGCGCGCTCCAACGCCACCGCGTCCACCGTGGAGCAGCATTTCTACAGTGTCGGCGACGAGGACAAACGCCACGCCTTGCACCAAATCTTGAAGCAGCGCGGCATGAAACAGGCTTTTGTGTTTGTCAACAGCAAACTGGGCTGTGCCCGCCTGGCGCGCTCGCTCGAACGCGAAGGCCTGAAAACCACTGCCTTGCATGGGGACAAGAGCCAGGATGAACGTCTGAAGGCGCTCGATTCATTCAAAAAAGGCGAGGTTGACTTATTGGTCTGCACCGACGTGGCCGCACGCGGGCTCGACATCAAGGATGTGCCGGCGGTGTTCAACTTCGACATTCCGTTCAATGCGGAAGACTATGTGCACCGCATTGGCCGCACCGGGCGCGCCGGAGCCTCGGGCCTGGCGGTCAGTTTTGTCTCCAAGAGCGATGTCCGTCTGGTGGCGGATATTGAGAAGCTGATCAAAACCAAAATTGAACTCGAAGCCATCGAGTTCGACGAAGACCAGCCCGACATCCGCAAGCAGGGTCGTATCAACGACGGCCGCCGCATGTATGCCGAAGGCGCGCAGGACGACTCGCACCGCAGCAGCCACCGAGCCGGCGCTCTTCGGGATGTGGCGCATGAAGGGCAATTTGCCCGTCCGCAGCGCCCGCCCCGGCGAGATTACACGCGGCCAGCCCCGGCCTCGCGCGACCCCTTCTTTGACAAGCCGTATGAACCGGCACCGGTGGCAGAAGCCGCACCAAGCTGGGAGGCCACGGCCACCCGGCACGGTGCCCGCAGCATTTCAGCCAACATCAAGCCCAAGCGCAGAGTAGCGGCCTTGTTCAAGTCAGCCTAGCCCTCACCTCAACCCTCTCCTGCAGGGAGAGGGAGTAGATAGCCTGAAGGGTGTTCAGGATTGCGGTCCATCAAGTCCCGTGCTAGCGGCTTTGACCGCTGCCGTGGCGCTGCGCAGCGCCCCTTCCAGCGTGGCCGGGTAGGGCCCCGCCACATAGTCGCCACAGACCAGCAGTCCGGGTGCGATTTGCTGGGCCGGGCGCTGCAGACCGGGCGTACAGGCGAAGGTGGCGCGCTTTTCCACAATGGTTTGCACCGCTTGCAGCGTCAGGCCGAGTTGCTGCTGGGCCTGCACCAACACCTGCGCTTGCAGCGCCTCCCGTTCCCCGCTGCTGGCGCTGACCACAAAGGCGAGCAGGCCTTGCGGTCCGCCGAGTTGGCCGCGGTCGAACACAAATTGCGCCGGGGCAGCCCGGGCGTTTGGGCTGCTGCTGGCGCTTGGGCTGCGCAGGGTCAGCATCGGGTGGGGCAGGGCGGCACGGGGGCCCCAGGCATAGACCGTCGTGATCGCTTCAAATTGCAGGGCGCGGGTGAGGCGGGTCCAGTGCCCGATGGTTGCTGCGCTGGCCGCCGCAGCGGCGGGCGCACTGTTCTCCAGCATCCGCACCGATTCAGACGCTGCAGTGGCACAGATGACGGCGTCAAACTGGTCGCCCTGCACCTGCCACTGCGCGCCTTGCGCCAGGACCGACTCCACCCGCGTGGCCAGGCGCAACTGAGCGCCCCGTTGGCTGAGCCAGCGCGCGGCTGCCGCGGGAAACAACTCGGACAGATCAAGCCGGGGCAACAACAGGTTGGAACCCCCCTGGATGCCAAACAGGGC
>JAKFXU010000472.1 GCA_021731215.1 Rhodoferax sp. | reverse complement strand
GCAAACGGCAACTTGCCAAAGCGCTCGCTCAGGGCGACCCAGGCGCTGACCGCGCCCGGCACCGTGACCGCATCGATGCCGCGCTTGGGCGGCGTTGCGCTGGTGCCGTATTTGCCGTGGAAATAGTCCGGCGTCCAGCCCTGCGGCGCCCGCCCCGAGGCGTTCAGACCGTGCAGTTCCTTGCCGTCCCACAGAATACAGAACGCATCGCTGCCCAGGCCATTGCTGACCGGCTCGACAATCGTCATCGCTGCTGCCGCCGCCACGGCGGCGTCGACGGCATTGCCGCCTTTGAGCAACATGCGCAAGCCGGCCTGCGCTGCCAGCGGGTGTGAGGTCGACACCACGTTGCGGGCAAACAGCGGCAGACGGGTGGAGGTGTAGGGGTTGTGGTAATTGAAATCCATCTCAGCCTTCGGGCTCGTCTGGTGTTAGTCGGTGGTGATGCGGCGTTCGGTGATGATCTTCTTCCACTTGGCAGTGTCGGCGCGCACCATGCCGGCAAACGCCTGCGACGTGCCCCCGGTGGGCTCGGCCCCGAGCCGGGCAAAGCGCTCTTTCACGTCCGCCTCGGCCAGGGCCGCGTTCACTGCCTGGTTGACTTTGGCCGTGATGTCGGCGGGCAGGCCTTTGGGCCCATACAGGCCGAACCAGGTGGTCGATTCATAGCCGGGCAACACGGATGCTACGGTGGGTAAATCGGGCGCCAGCGCGCTCGGTTTGAGACTGGTCACCGCCAGCGCGCGCAACTTGCCGTCCTTGACATGCGGCAGTCCGGTGACCAGCGAATCAAACAGCACATCGACCTTGCCGCTGATCAGGTCGGGCATGGCCAGCGCCGTGCCGCGGTACGGAATGTGCAGGATGAAGGTACCCGATGCGGCCTTGAAGTACTCGGTCGAGAGATGCACGATGGTGCCATTGCCGCTGGAGGCGTAATTCAGCCGCCCCGGGTTCTTGCGCGCGTAATCGATGAACTCGCCCATGGTGCGGGCCGGCGACGAGTTGGGCACCAGCACGATATTGGGCGAGCTCGCCACGTAGGCAATGGGCGTGAAATCAGTCTCGGCGTTGTAGGGAATTTTTGGATTGATGGCCGGGCCAATGCTGTGCGTGCTGGAGGTGGCCAGCAACAGCGTGTAGCCGTCCGGGGCGGCCTTGGACGCTGCATCGGCGCCAATGGTGCCGCCGGCGCCGGGCCGGTTTTCCACCACCACCGGCTGGCCCAGTTTCTCCCCCAGTTTTTGCGACAGGGCGCGCGCCAGAATGTCGGTCGCGCCGCCGGCCGGGAACGGCACCAGCAGGCGAACCGGCCTGGCCGGATAGGTTTGCGCGAACAGCGGGGCTGCCAGCCACAGCAGGAGAAGAGGAAAAAGATAACGAAGTTTCATGATTGTCAGCCTTTAAAAACCTTGTTGTGCAGGCGCCGCAAAGACCCCCAGACGCCCAGCGCCACCAGCGGAATGGCGGCGGCGGCCGTGCTTTCGGCGCTCCAGGGCCAGCCCAGCGATTGAGCTCCCTTGGCCAGATAGCTCACCAGGCCCACGATGTAATAAGTAATCGCCGCCACCGACAGGCCCTCGACCGTGGACTGCAACTTGAGCTGCAGATCCTGGCGCTGGTTCATGGTGGCGAGCAGGGCCTGGCTGCTTTGCTGCTGCTCGATCTCCACGCGCGTGCGCAGCAGGTTGCTGATGCGCGAGACGCGTTGCGACAGCGCGTCCTGGCGCCGGGTGGCCCACTCGCAGGTGCTGCGCGCGGGCGTCAGGCGGCGATCCATGAACTCTCCAATGGTCTGCATACCCGGCAAGGCCGACTCGTCGATATCCTCAATGCGCTTGTCCACCAGCTCAAAATAGGCGACGCTAGCCGAGAAGCGCGAGTGGGTGGTGGCGTGCTGGCTCTCCACCTGCCCGGCCAGTTTGGTGAGCCGGTCCAGCAGCAGCGGTTCGTCCTCGCGCGTGGCGCTGCGAATGGCGCTGGCCAGCTCGGCCAGCTCGCGCTCGGCACTGGCCAGAATGCTGGAGGCCTCGCGCGCCGCCGGCAAGCCCAGCAAGGCCGCCATGCGGTAGGTTTCAATCTCCAGCAAACGCTGCACCAGACGCCCCAGCCGGCGCGGCGACATGTTGCCGGCCAGCAGCACCATGCGTGAAAAACCATCGGCCTGCATGGCGAAGTCGGTATAGACCTCGGCCACGCCACCGGCCACGCTGGAGGCCACCAGCGCGTCGTCCCGCAGCACGTGCTTGACCATGGTCGCGGCACCTAGGGCATGGCTTGACAAGACCCACAGGTGCAGACTCGACAAACACAGGCCAGGCAGTCCAGCGAACCAGTTCTGGGACACGGCGTCGACGGCCCGCTCGGGCTCCTGCTCGCCAAAGCGCTCAGCGGACAGGGGACGCATGAAGGTCCAACTGACAAATTCCGTGTGCAACTCCCAGCGCAGGTGAAACGACCCCAGGTCCATGCGGAAGTGGCCGGACTGCGGGTCCGGCAGCGGCAGGTGATGGTCGCGCAGCAGGGCCGCCACATGGGCGCGGCTGGCGTCGCGCTGCGCCGCATCGCACACCATCACCACGTGCGAAATCGCCAGTGGCGCAGTCAGCGCCTGGGGCGGGCGGGCATGGACTTCGTTGTGCAGGGCGGCGCGTTGCGGGTGCTGGTGCAAAGGGTGCTGGTGTTGCATCGGTGTTCCTTGTCGCCATTGTGCCGTACCGGGGCGCCCACAAAAACCGCGCCCGAGAGCGTCGTCATCATCCCGGCGCTGAGGCTCAGTCTTCGACGAACGCCTCTTCGCGCTTGCGCTTGATCGAGGGCAGCAGCACGATCACCAGCAACAGCACCGCCACCGCCAACAGGCTGGCCGACAACGGACGCGTCACGAACACGCTCCAGTCACCGCGCGAGAGCAACAAGGCGCGGCGCAGGTTCTCTTCCATCATCGGCCCCAGAATGAAGCCCAGCAGCAAGGGCGCCGGCTCGGCGCCGAGCTTGATGAACAGATAGCCGATAACACCGAAAATCGCCACCATCCAAATGTCCCAGGTGTTGTTGTTGGTGGAGTACACGCCGATGGCGCAGAACAGCACAATGGCCGGGAACAACCAGCGGTAGGGCACGCTCAGCAGCTTGATCCAGATGCCGATCAAGGGCAGGTTGAGCACGATCAGCATCGCGTTGCCAATCCACATCGAGGCGATCAAACCCCAGAACAGCTCCGGGTTGCTGGTCATGACCTGCGGGCCGGGCTGGATGTTGTGGATCGTCATGGCTCCCACCATCAGGGCCATCACGGCATTGGGCGGGATGCCCAGCGTCAGCAAGGGGATGAAGGAAGTTTGCGAAGCGGCATTGTTGGCCGCTTCCGGTGCCGCCACGCCGCGGATGTTGCCCTTGCCAAACGGCACCTCGCCCGGCTGCAGCCTGGTTTTTTTCTCCAGCGTGTAGGCGGCAAAGGCGGCCATCACGGCACCGCCGCCGGGCAAGATACCCAGCACGGCCCCCAGTGATGTACCGCGCAGCACCGCCGGCACCATGCGCTTGAAATCTTGTTTAT
>JAKFXU010000471.1 GCA_021731215.1 Rhodoferax sp. | reverse complement strand
ACGCGCTCGCCGCCCAGCACCTGTCCGCCCTCCTCCATGGCCTGCGCCAGCGCGGCCTGCATGGCCTCAAAGGCTGGTTTGTCGATCAGCGGCCCCAGCAGCGTGCCTTCTTCTTGAGGCGCGCCGATCTTGAAGCTGGCGTAGGCGCGTTTGAGGCGGCCCAGCAACTCGTCGTAGATCGCTTCATGCACGATCAAGCGGCGCGCCGTGGTGCAGCGCTGGCCAGCGGTGCCGGCGGCGGAAAACGCCACGGCACGCACCGCCAGGTCGAGGTCGGCCGAGGGCGCGACGATGATGGCGTTGTTGCCGCCGAGCTCCAGCAGGCTGCGGCCAAGGCGCGCCGCCACCGCCTGCCCCACGGCACGCCCCATGCGCGTGCTGCCGGTGGCCGAGACCAGCGCCACGCGCGCATCATCCACCAGCGCCTGACCGACGTCGGCCAACCCCAGCACTGTCTGCGACAAATCGCACGTCAGCTCCGGCTGCGCAAAACGCTTGCAGGCGCGCTCGAACAGGGCCTGCACCGCCAGCGCGCACAGCGGCGCTTTCTCGGACGGCTTCCACACCACGGCGTCGCCGCAGACCAGCGCCAGCGCGGCGTTCCAGGCCCACACCGCGACCGGGAAGTTGAAGGCCGTGATGACGCCGACCACGCCCAGCGGCTGCCAGGTTTCCATCATGCGGTGGCCGGCTCGCTCGCTGGCAATGGTCAGGCCATGCAGTTGGCGCGACAGGCCGACGGCGAAGTCGCAGATGTCGATCATCTCCTGCACCTCGCCCAGGCCTTCGGAGCTGACCTTGCCCACTTCGAGCGTCACCAGTTGTCCCAGCGCCTGCTTGTGGGTGCGCAGTTCGTCGCCCAGCAGGCGCACCAGTTCGCCGCGCTGCGGCGCCGGCAGCACGCGCCAGCGCAGGTAGGCGGCGTGGGCGCGCTCCACTGTGGCGCTGACCTCCAGCGCGGGCGTGGTCTTGACCGTGGCCAGCAGGGCGCCGTCAATCGGGGACTGGGTCGTCAGGGTGCCGCCGCGGCAAGCCGATGCCGGCACACCCATGGATTGCAGCAAGGTATCAAGGGACATAAAAACTCCAATGAATTAGAAAGCGATGGGACAACGGTCTGTCATGCGGCTCAGCCAATGGACTCCACTTGGCGCGACTGCTGGTAGGCGCTGCCAAAGCGATTGGCCAGAAAGTCCGGCAGCTTGACCTGTTCCTGCCGGATGAAACCAGCCTGCGGCAATTTGCCTTCGCGGAACAAATCGACGGCGGCGCAAATGCTGGCCGCGGTGGTGATCTGGATCGCGCTCAAGGGCGCTTGCTCATTGCGGTCGGCGAAGATTTTGCGCGCGAACACCTCTTGCACCAACTTGCCCTCGCGCTCGCCGCTGACGGTTACAAACACCAGCACCACGTCCTGCATGGTCAGCGGGATCGAGCGGCGCAGGATGGCCTTGAGCAGTTCCGGGTCTGACTTCATGCCCAGTTCCTGCAGCAGCATCTTCATGATGCTGCAATGGCCGGGGTAGCGCACCGTCTTGTAGTCCAGCGTCTGCACCCGGCCCTTGAGCGTTTCGCACAGGGTGCCCAGGCCGCCCGAGGTATTGAAGGCCTCGTACTCGGTGCCGTCGAGCGAGAAATGTTCCAGCCCTTCGAGCGGCAGCACTTCGATGAGAGCGCCCTCGTGAATGGCTTCGCAGGGGTGGCAGTATTCGTTGATCAGTCCGTCCACGCTCCAGGTCAGGTTGTACTTGAGCGAGTTGGTGGGAAAGGCCGGCAGCGCGCCGACGCGCATCTTGACTTCGCGCAGGCTGCTGAACTTCTGGCTCAGGTGGTGCGCCACGATGCCGATGAAGCCCGGCGCCAGCCCGCACTGCGGCATGAAGGCGGTGTTGGCGCCTTGGGCCAGGCGCATGATCTCGCGCGTGGCGCTGACGTCTTCGGTCAGGTCGAAATAGTGGCAGCCGGCCGCCAGCGCCTGGGCCGCCACCCCGGTGGCGAGGTGGTAGGGCAAGGCGTTGACCACCAACTGCTGGCCCTGCAGGCAGGCGCGCAGCGCGTCGGCGTTGGCCGTATCCAGCACCGCGGTTTGCAGCGGCAGGTGGCGCAAAGCCTGCAGCGCCTGCGCGCTGCGGTCCAGCACCGTGAGCTGATAGTCGCCACCGCCTGACAGGAGACTGGCAATGGTGTGGCCGATGTGGCCGGCACCCATGAGAACAACACGCATGACATCGCTCCTGCTTGGTTAAATGAACCCTAGCAGTCTAGGCGCAGATGTGCCTTTCTCAGGCTGGGCTTGCATCGAACCCTCAGTGGAGGGGCAGCGCGGCGGCGCATGACCCCCACGCTTGTCACTTCGTGTACTGCGCTGCCCCCCGAGGGGGTTGGCCTTGCTTGGGGCGGCCCGGCGCGGCGGCTAGGGTAAATACTATGGCGCGGCATTGAAAATTAATTAACAATTAATTAATTCGAGCAGCAAAGCGCCTGCGCGGATCAACCCCTGTTCCCTGGCCGACGGCGGCAGCGGAGCTTTAATTACAGGAGACAACATGTTGAAACTTTCCAAGCTGGCTACGGCCGTGACATTGGCGGTCGCTGGCACAGCGGCCCTGGCCGGTGAAGTCGAAGTCTTGCACTACTGGACCTCCGGTGGCGAGGCCAAGTCGGTCGCCGAACTGAAAAAAATCATGGAAACCAAAGGCCACGTCTGGAAAGACTTCGCCGTCGCCGGCGGCGGCGGCGACAACGCGGCCACCGTGCTCAAGAGCCGGGTCGTGTCGGGCAACCCACCGGCCGCCGCCCAGATCAAAGGCCCCGCCATTCAGGAATGGGCGTCCGAAGGCGTGCTGGCCAATATCGACAGCGTCGCCAAGGCCGAGAAGTGGGACAGCCTGCTGCCCAAGGTGGTGGCCGATGTCATGAAGTACAAAGGAAACTACGTGGCGGTGCCGGTCAACGTGCACCGCGTCAACTGGATGTGGGCCAACGCCGCGGTGCTGAAAAAAGCGGGCGTCTCTAGCATGCCCAAGACCTGGGACGAGTTTTTTGTCGCCGCTGAAAAGGTCAAAAAAGCAGGCTTGATTGCGGTGGCGCACGGCGGCCAGAACTGGCAGGACTTCACCACCTTTGAGTCGGTGGTGCTGGGGGTTGGCGGCGCCAAGTTTTACAGCGATGCCCTGGTCAAACTCGATCAAAAGGCCTTGACCGGCGAGACCATGAAGAAGTCGCTGGAAACCTTGCGCAAGGTCAAGGGCTACACCGACGCCGCCGCCCCGGGGCGCGACTGGAATCTGGCCACCGCCATGGTGATGCAGGAAAAAGCAGCCTTCCAGTTCATGGGCGACTGGGCCAAGGGCGAGTTCATTGCCGCCGGCAAAGTGCCCGGCAAAGACTTCCTGTGTGCCGCGGCGCCCGGCACCGCCAATGCATTCACCTTCAATGTGGACTCCTTTGCCATGTTCAAGCTCAAAGACACGGCCGCGCAAAAGGCGCAAGGCGATTTGTCGGCCGCCATCATGGGCACGGAGTTTCAGGAGGTGTTCAACCTGAACAAGGGCTGTCTC
>JAKFXU010000469.1 GCA_021731215.1 Rhodoferax sp. | reverse complement strand
GCCTGGATCAGTTGCTCGCCTTCGAGCTTGCTCTGGCCATAGACGTTGAGCGGGGCCGGGCGGTCGGTCTCGCTCCAGGGGCGGCTGCCGCTGCCGTCAAACACGTAGTCGGTGCTGTAGTGCACCAGCCAGGCACCCAGCTTGGCCGCTTCCTGCGCCAGCACGCCGGGTGCCAGGGCGTTGAGGGTGCGCGCCAGCGCCGGCTCAGCCTCAGCCTGGTCCACGGCGGTGTGGGCGGCGGCATTGACGATGAAGTCGGGCCGGACCCGCTGCACGGTGGCGGCCAGACCGGCCAGGTTGCCCAGGTCGCCGCACAGCTCGGCGCTGTGGAGATCAAGCGCGATCAGTTCGCCCAGCGGCGCCAGGCTGCGCTGCAGTTCCCAGCCGAGCTGGCCGTTTTTACCCAGGAGGAGAATTTTCATGGTCAAGGTGGATCCTGGATCAAGCCCGCAATGAGCGCTCAGGGGGCGTCATTGCAGATCAGGGCGTGACTGCTCGCATACTGCGTCTGCACCCAGTCGCGGTAGGCCCCGCTTTGCACGTGCGCCACCCAGTCCGGGTTGGCCAGGTACCACTGCACGGTCTTGCGGATGCCGGACTCAAAAGTCTCGGCCGGTTTCCAGCCCAGCTCGCGCTCGATCTTGCGCGCATCGATGGCGTAGCGCCGGTCGTGGCCGGGGCGGTCTTGCACATGGCTGATCTGGCTCTGGTAGCGGCTGCCGTCGCGCTTGGGCCGCAGTTCGTCGAGCAGGGCGCAGACGGTGTGCACGATCTCGATGTTGGGCTTTTCGTTCCAGCCGCCGACGTTGTAAATCTCGCCCACGCGCCCGGCCGCCAGCACCCGGCGGATGGCGCTGCAATGGTCTTTGACGTAGAGCCAGTCGCGCACCTGCAGGCCGTCGCCGTAAACCGGCAAGGGCTTGCCCGCCAGGGCATTGACGATCAGCAGCGGAATCAGTTTTTCGGGAAAATGCAGGGGCCCGTAGTTGTTGCTGCAGTTGGTGGTGAGCACCGGCAGGCCATAGGTGTGGTGCCAGGCGCGCACCAGGTGGTCGCTGGCGGCCTTGCTGGCCGAGTAGGGGCTGTTGGGCTCCACCCGGTGGGTCTCGCTGAAGGCGGCCTCGGTCGGCGCCAGGCTGCCGTACACCTCGTCGGTGGAGACGTGCAGAAAACGGAACGCCGCCCGCGCTGGCGCCTCCAAACCCTGCCAGTAGGCACGCACGCTTTGCAGCAGGCGCAGGGTGCCCACCACATTGGTCTGAATGAAGTCTTCCGGAGCGTGAATCGAGCGGTCGACATGGCTTTCAGCGGCGAAATTGAGCACCGCACGCGGCTGGTGCTGCGCCAGCAATTGCGCCAGCAGGGCCGCATCCCCAATGTCGCCTTGCACAAACAGATGGCGCGGGTCGCCCTGCAAGGCGGCCAGATTTTCCAGATTGCCCGCGTAGGTGAGCTTGTCGAGGTTGAGCACCGGCTCGTCCGACTGGGCCAGCCAGTCAAGCACAAAATTGGCGCCGATGAAACCCGCACCCCCTGTAACCAGAATCATTGTTTTCCCCCGGTGGATCTGCCAGCAAAAAAGAGCTTGCGGCACTTTTTGATTATCACCGCTGGCACAGCAAGCCGTGCCGCGCGACAGCCAGCGCCTAAAAAATTAGGCAACCCGACCTACACGAAAACGGGCCCGCCCCTTACAGTGCCCGTATGCGCCGGCGAGCTACCGCGCGTAACTTTCCCCACTTTATCTGGAGTTTTCCATGGTCAAAAAGCTGCAAAAAAACAGTGCCTCGAAAAAAACCGGCGCGCCGCTGAGCGGCTCGGTGAAAGACTCGGCCCAGCAAATCTGGCAAGCCGGCTTGGGTGCTTTCAACAAGGCCCAGGCCGAAGGCAGCAAGGCCTTTGAGGCTTTGGTCAAGGAAGGCGTCAACCTGCAGCGCAAGACACAATCAGCCGCCGAAGAAAAACTCTCGGAAGCGAGTCACAAGATGTCCAGCATAGCGAGCGACATTTCATCCAAGGCATCGGGTCAGTGGGACAAACTGGAGGGCATTTTTGAAGAGCGCGTGGCCAAGGCCCTGAACAAGCTGGGCGCACCTTCGGCCCAGGACATCCGCGCCCTGACCGCCCGCATCGATGCCCTGAACGAAAGTGTCCAGAAATTGACGGCCAACAAGGCGGCGCCGAAAGCCACGGCCAAGGCCAGGGTCACGGCCCCCGCCGTCGCCAAGCCGGCTAGCCGCGTCACGCCCAAGGCTGCGCGCAAAGGCGCCCCGCAAGCAGCCACAAAAGCGGCCACCAAGAAAGCGGCCAAGGCCGCCTGAGCCCGTGCTGCATTGCAGCAACCGAGCCGCGCCATCGGCCCTACACTTTGTGCTTATGAAGCGTCAACCAGCAGGTCCACCCAACAGGGCTTTGGCCCTGGCGGGCGCCGGGCTAATCAAGGGCAGCACGCCGCGCCACCGGGTGCGCTCGGCAGTACGCAAGGACAAGGCCTCATGGTAAAAAAGGCGCCACGGCGCACCGCCGAACGAATTCTCGAAGTTACGCTGGACCTGTTCAATCGCTTCGGCGAGCCCAATGTGTCGACCACTTTGATCTCGGCCGAACTGGGCATCAGCCCGGGTAATCTTTACTACCATTACCCGGCCAAAGAGGAACTCATCAACACGCTGTTTGACCGCTTTGAGCGCAGTCTCAACGAGCTGCTCAATGCCAGCGACGGCGTGCGCGACGTGGAAGACGCCTGGTTCTTCATGCACAGCCTGTTTGAGCTGATCTGGCAATACCGGTTTTTGTACCGTGATCTGAACGATCTGCTCAGCAATAACCGGCGGCTGGAGACACATTTCCAGTCAGTCCTGAAAAACAAAACCCGTGCCGTCAAAGCGCTGCTGGACGGCATGAGCCGCGCCGGCGCGCTCAGCATTGATTCGCGTGAGGTCGAGGCCACTGCCACCAGCATGGTGGTGGTGCTGACCTACTGGCTGAGTTTTGAATATGTGCGCGACCCACGCAAGGCACTGGAAGCGCAAAACGCGCAAGCAGCCCTAATGCGCGGTGCGCACCACGTGTTGAACCTGCTGGTGCCGTACTTGGAGCCGGGCCAGCGCAGGCACTTGCTGACCCTGGTGGGCGCCTACAATAACGCGGACCAATAAGAAAATTCAGGCAGAGGAGTTAACCATGGCCAATTGGACCGCCTTTCCCTATGCGGGCGACTACGTGTTTGATGCCGCCAGTGTCAAGAAAAACTGGGTGCGCCTGCATGTCGGCGACGCCGAGCCGCCACCCCAGGATGCTCAAGTGCTGGCGGCCTGGGCCCTGTTCCACAACGGTGAATTCCAGCAGGCCATGGAGCTCGGGCTGGCGCTGGGCGGCGCCGGTCTCACCGTCGCCAACAAATCAGCCTGCATCTACGCCACCTACCTGGAAAAAAAAGAGCCGGCCCGGCTTGAGTTGTACCTGGAAGTCGCCCGGCGCGCCGAGCAGCAAGCCCAGGACGATCCGCAAAACATCAACGCCCTGTATTGGCAAGCCTACGCGCTGGGGCGTTACAGCCAGGGCAT
>JAKFXU010000185.1 GCA_021731215.1 Rhodoferax sp. | reverse complement strand
GACCCAATACTCGCTGGCGCTGGGCGCCAAGAAGTGGCAACTGGCCTTGCACGAACTGGTGGGCTTGCTGGCCTACCGGCTGGCCGGGCGGGCCTAGTAGTCCGTTGCGTCAATAAGGCCCACCCTACAACTCAATAGCCGCCCTACTCCGCCAGCCGGCTGGCCAGCACCTTGTCGATGCGCTTGCCGTCCAGGTCCATCACCTCGAAGCGCCAATGTGCGCACTCAATGCGCTCGCCGACCGCCGGCAGGTGGCCCGAGACCGACATCAGCAAACCGGCCACCGTGTTGTAGCGGCCCCGCTCTTCCTGCGGCAGATCATCGAGCCCCAGGCGCACCTTGAGCTCGCCCACCGGCATCAAGCCGTCAAGCAGCCACGAGCCATCGTCGCGCTGGGTGGCCCAGGCATCAATCTGCGCGCCCGGCTGCAACTCACCGGTGATGGCTTCGAGCAGGTCGCGCGGCGTCAGCAGGCCCTGCAGCACGCCGTACTCATCGACCACCAACACGAAGCGCCCGGTCTTGGAGCGAAACTGCTCCAGCAGTTCCATGCCGCTCAAGGTCTCGGGCACAAACGTGGCGGGCGTGACGTGGGCCTCGATCGTGCCCGGCGTGTCGGCCCCGAGTTCGAGCAGGCGGCCAATGCTGATGACGCCCACCACGTCATCAAGCGACCCCCGGCACACCGGATACCAGGAATGGGCGCCATTTTCGCCGCCGCTGCCCGCCTGCTTCAAACTCTGTGCCACGCTGCTGGCCGCCTCCAGCCATTGCACGTCGGTGCGCGGCAGCATCAGCGAGGTCAGGGGCCGGTCGTCGAGCTGAAACACGTTTTGCACCATCTGATGCTCATGCCGCTCGATCACGCCGGCATCGACGCCCTCGCTCAGGCTGGCGCTGATTTCGGCCTCGGTCACCGAGCGCAGCGCGCTGGTGTCGATGCGCAGCAGCTTGAGCACGGCGTGGGTGCTGAAAGACAGCAGCCGGACAAAAGGCTTGGCGCCGGTGGCCACCCACATCATCGGGCGCGACACCCAGCGGGCCACGGTTTCCGGGTAGAGCTGGCCGATGCGCTTGGGCACCAGTTCGCCAAACACGATGGTGATGAAGGTGATGAGGGTCACCACCAGCGCGGTCGCCGAGATGTCGGCGGCACGCTGCGACGCGCCCAAGGCCTCCATCCAGGCCGACAACTTACCGCTGAAAGCGGCCTCGCCGATGATGCCGTTGAGCATGCCGATGGAGGTGATGCCGACCTGCACCGACGAGAGAAACTGGGTCGGGTTGTCCAACAGCGTCAGCGCCGCTTGCGCCCCCTTGTCGCCCGCTTCGGCCATGGCGTTCAAGCGCACTTTGCGGCTGGCGGCCAGGGCCAGCTCCGACATGGCAAACACACCATTGAGCAGGGTCAGGAAAACAATCAGCAAAAATTCCATGGATCAGCAGCGAGAATGAACACCATGGCACTTTACTTGATTGGCGACGTGCAGGGCTGCGACGGCGCCTTGCAGCGCCTGCTCGACAAAATTTCGTTCTCGCCCAGCCGCGACACGCTCTACCTGCTGGGCGATCTGGTCAACCGCGGGCCCGACTCGGCCGCCGTGCTGCGCCGGCTGATGGCTTATGGCGCATCGGTGCAGTGCGTGCTAGGCAACCACGACCTGCATCTGCTGGCGCTGGCCCATGGCGCGCGCCAGCCGCACCGCAAGGACACGCTCAACGCCGTGCTGGCGGCACCCGAGCGCCAGGCCATGCTGGACTGGCTGCGCTGGCAGCCGATGGCGCTGCTGCACAGCCAGCCGAACGAGACTATTCTGCTGGTGCACGCCGGCGTGCTGCCGGCCTGGAGCGCGTCCAAAACCATGGCGCTGGCGGCCGAGGTGCAAGCCGTGCTGCGCGGTCCGGCGCTGGGCGAGTTCCTGCACCAGATGTACGGCAACGAGCCGGCGCGCTGGGATGAGTCGCTGCGGGGCGCGCAGCGCCTGCGCATGGTGGTCAACGCGCTCACGCGGCTGCGCTTTTGCACGCCCGATGGGGAGATGGAATTCCAAGCCAAGGACGGGGCCGGCGCGGCGCCGGCTGGTTACCTGCCGTGGTTCGATGTGCCCGGGCGGCAAAGCGCCGACGTCACCGTGGCCTTTGGCCACTGGTCCACCCTGGGCCCGCTGGGGCGTCGCGACCTGCTGGCGCTCGACAGCGGCTGCGTCTGGGGTGGCGCCCTCAGCGCCCTGCGTCTGGACCCGGCCGGAGTTCCCCCGGCGCACGCGCTGATTCAGGTGCGCTGCGAACAGGCGCAGCGACCGGGCGCCTGAAGCCGCCCCAGCCGCCACGCTGGGCCCGGCGCAGGCTGAGCAAAAATGTGCGGGAGAATAGCGGGCATGACCCTGTTCAAGCTTGACCCCTTCGCCAAAGAGCCGCCATTCCAACACGGCCAGCCAGCGCGCACCGCCGTGCTGTTTTGCAACCTGGGCACGCCCGACACCCCCACCACGGCCGATGTGCGGCGCTTTCTGCGCGAGTTCCTGAGCGACCGGCGCGTGGTCGAAATTCCGCGGCTGTTGTGGCTGGCGATTCTGCACGGCATCATCCTGCGCCTGCGCCCGGCCAAATCCGCCGCCAAGTACGCCAGCATCTGGACGTCCGAGGGCTCGCCGCTCAAGCTCTGGACCGAAAAACAGGCCAAGCTGCTGCAGGGCTGGCTGGCCCAGCGCGGCCACGACGTGCAGGTGCGCTACGCCATGCGCTATGGCGCAAGCTCGATCGCCTCGCAGCTCGACGCGCTCAAAGCCGCGGGCACCACCCGCGTGCTGATTTTGCCGGCCTACCCGCAGTATTCGGCCACCACCAGCGCCAGCCTGTTCGACGCGGTCTATGCCTGGGCCGCGACGGTGCGCAACCTGCCCGAGCTGCGCTTTGTCAACCGCTATCACGACCACCCCGGCTATATCAAGGCGCTGGCTCAGAGCATTCAGCGCCACTGGAAAAGCCATGGCCGCCCCGATCAACTGCTGATGAGTTTTCACGGCGTGCCCGCGCGCACGCTGCAGTTGGGCGACCCCTACCACTGCGAATGCCGCAAGACCGCGCGCTTGCTGGCCGAACAACTGGGCCTATCCGATCAGCAATTCAAAGTGACGTTTCAGTCGCGCCTGGGCCGCGCCAAATGGCTGCAGCCCTACACCGAACCGAGCCTGATCGCCCTGGGCAAGGCGGGTGTGCAGCGGGTCGACGTGGTCTGCCCCGGCTTCACCAGCGACTGCCTGGAAACGCTGGAAGAAATCGCGCTGGAAGGCCGCGCCGCCTTCCTGCAGGCCGGCGGCCACGAGTTTCACTACATCCCCTGCCTCAACGATGACCCGGCCTGGATTACGGCGCTGTGCGAACTGACGCAGCAACATCTGGCCGGCTGGCCGACGCAGGCCGGCACCAGCGCGCCCGAGCGCTCGGCCGCGCGCGCCGCCGCGCTGGCCCAGGGGGCGAAACAATAGGCTGGCGGGGTTTGAAGAATTTGTGCCGCAGCTTTTACGCCAGGCCGAACCATCCACCTTTCGCGCTTAGACTTGGGCTCAATTTCCAGCCATCCAACCGCCCC
>JAKFXU010000396.1 GCA_021731215.1 Rhodoferax sp. | reverse complement strand
GTGTTATCCGGCATATTTTTCCTCTTTCGTTGTTACGACGCGCGCACCGAAGTCAGAAGTCTAGACCAATGATCCGGGCTTATCAATGACGTGGCTCAACGCGCCGGCGCACGCAGCGTGCGGCTCAGCAGCATGACCGGAATCAGCCCCACCAGCACCAGCGCCAGCGAGGGCAGCGCCGCCTCGCCCAGGCGTTCGTCGCGCGCCAGTTGATACGCGACCACCGCCAGGGTATCGCTGTCGAACGGGCGCAGCACCAGGGTGGCGGGCAGCTCCTTCATCACGTCGACAAACACCAGCAGCGCGGCGGCGGCGGTGGAGCGTTTGAGCAGCGGCCAATGCACCCGGCGCAGCAGCGCCAGGTCGCGCGTGCCCAGCATACGGGCCGAGTCGTCAAAACTGGCCGGAATGCGGGCGTAGCCGCTTTGCACCGACTGCAGCGCCACCGCGCAGAAGCGCACCAGGTAGGCCCAAAGGAGTCCGAGCGAGGTGGCGGTGATGTAGTAACCGACGCTGCTTTGCGGCGCCACGCCCTGCAGCCAGCCCACCGGCAGCAGCAGCCCCACCACCAGCACCGCACCGGGCACCGCATAACCCAGGCCGACCAGTTGTACCGCCAGGCGGGTCGGAGCATCGGGGCGGCGGCGCAGGTTAAAGGCCAGCAGCAGCGCCAGCGCGACCGCCAGCACGGCGCTGATCAGGCCCAGGCGCAGACTGTTCATGGACCAGCCCAGAAACTGTCCCCACGACAACACCGACCAGTCCGCCACCAGGGGCCGCAACATGAACAGCACCGGCAACACAAAACCCATCAGCACCGGCGCCCCGCACAGCAGCCAGGCCAGCCACTTGGCGCGGCCCTGCAAGACCAAAGGCCGCGCATCCATGGCACCGGCGCGCCCACCGCGCGCGGCGGAAAAGCGCATGCGTTTTTGCGCGCGGTGTTCCAGATACAACAACAAGGCCACCAGCAGCAACAGCAGGGTGGCCAGTTGCGCCGCGGCAATGCGGTTGTCCATCGACAGCCAGGCCTTGTAGATGCCGGTGGTGAAAGTCTGGATGCCGAAGTAACTCGACACGCCAAAATCAGCCAGCGTTTCCATCAGTGCCAGCGCCGCGCCGGCCGCCACGGCGGGCCGCGCCAGCGGCAAGGCCACTTGCAGGATGCGCCGGCGCATCGGCGCCCCCAGCAGGCGCGCGGCTTCCATCAGGTGCGCGGCGCGCTCTCCCAGTGCGGTGCGCGCCAGCAAATAGACATAGGGATAAAGCGCAAAGGTAAACACCCAGGCCGCGCCGCCGAGGCTGCGGATCTCGGGGAACACCCGGCCCTCGACCCCCAGCACGCTGCGCACGGCCGTCTGCAAGGGGCCGCCGAACTGCAGAAAATCGGTATAGGCGTAGGCCACCACGTAGGCCGGCATGGCCAGCGGCAACAACAAGGCCCACTCAAAAACCCGGCGCCCCGGAAAGTCGAACATGGTGACCGTGGCCGCCGCCGACAAGCCGACCAGCACCACCCCCAGCGCCACCAGCAGGCACAGGCGCACGGTGGTCCAGACGTAATCCGGTAACACGGTGCTGCTCATCTCGCGCAATATTTGCGCGGCCGCAAAGCCTGAGTCGCCCCACGGCAACCATGACGCGAACACCGCCACCAGCGGCAGCATGAACACCAGCGTCAAGGTCAACAACAGAAATTGGCGAAGCCGACGCAGCAGCATGGGAGATGTCATTCAACGTTGTGCAAATGAGAATTGTAAGCATCTACAATGTTCTTCATGTTTTTAGAGGTTTCACAACTGAGCGTGGCCTATGCGGGGCGCAGCCAGCCGGCGGTGCGCGACGTCTCGTTCGGCCTGCGCGCGGGCGACATCGGCGTTTTGATCGGGCCTTCGGGCTGCGGCAAAACCACCTTGCTGCGCGCGGTGGCCGGGCTGGAGCCGGTGACGGACGGCTCAATCAAACTGGCCGGCCAGGTGGTGAGCAGCGCCCGGCTCAACGTGGCGCCGGAGGCACGCCAGATTGGCATGGTGTTTCAGGACTACGCCTTGTTTCCGCATCTGAACGTGGGGCGCAACATCGGCTTTGGCATCGACCAGCAGCCCCAGCGCGAGCGCGCCCGGCGCGTGGCCGAGGTGCTGGAACTGGTCGGGCTGGCCGGCCAGGAACAGCGTTTTCCACACGAACTCTCCGGCGGCCAGCAGCAGCGCGTCGCGCTGGCGCGCGCGCTGGCACCGAAGCCGCGCTTGCTGCTGCTCGACGAACCATTTTCCAATCTGGATGTGGACTTGCGCGAGCGCCTGGCGCACGAGGTCCGCACCATCCTGAAGGCGGCCCAAACCACGGCGCTGTTTGTCACCCACGACCAGCTGGAGGCCTTTGCCATTGGCGACACCATCGGCGTCATGCACGAAGGGCAGTTGCACCAGTGGGACGACGCCTATACGCTGTACCACCGCCCGGCCAGCCGCTTTGTCGCCGAGTTCATTGGCCACGGCGTGTTTGCCCCGGCCGTGATCCGCCAAGTGGGCCAGCAGGTGGTGGTGCAAACCCCGCTGGGCGATTTGACCGATGTGGCCGAATGCCCGCTGCCCTGTGCTTTTTCTGGTGGCGCCTGTGACGTGCTGCTGCGCGCCGATGACATCGTGCATGACGACAACGCGCCGGTAAAGGCGGAAATCATTCGCAAGGCCTTTCGCGGCTCCGAATTTTTGTACACGCTGCGGCTGGTCAGCGGCGACACCGTGATGGCCCACGTGCCCAGCCATCACAACCACAAGGTCGGCGAGTGGATCGGCATTCGCGCCGAGGTGGACCACGTGGTCACCTTCAACCGCGAGTGCCCGGCCAGCGATGGCAAGCTCTGCCGCATGCCTTGCCAGCGCACCACCCGGCCCTTGCGCGCGGACGAGCCCGCGCTCAACCGCCCAGGTCTTGACTGACTCTTTTCTGCACGCCAAGCGGCCGCCCGGCCGTGCTTTTGGTGACGCGGCGTGCGGTCTTTTTTTGCAGCTCAGCCACAAAATCAGGCTCACCCAGCGCCCAACCGCCTAACGCCGAGTCTGTCAACGCGCCCTGCTGCAGCGGGCTGATACCACTGTGCACCCATTGGGCGTAGGCCGCTTCGCGGGCAAACGGCGTATTGCCCAGCGCCCAAAAGAGGGCGTGCGGGGTGATGAGTTTGTCAACGCGCTGCCCGATGTAGTGCCCATGGCTGGACCAGGGGTAGTCGCGCGCCTGGGCCACCAGAGCGGCGCGCACCGGATTGAGGTCGATATAGGCCATGCAGGCCAGTAAATAGCGCTCGGGCTGGATCAGCGTGGACTTGTAGCGCCCTTCCCACAGGGTGCCAGTACGACGCTGCGCGGTGTTGAAATAACGCACATAGCACCGGCCCACCGCCTGCATCATTTGCGGCAGGCCGTCGGCGGTTTGCGGCGTGGCCAGCAGGTGAAAGTGGTTGCTCATCAGCACATAGGCGTGAATGGCCACGTTGAACTTTTTGGCATTCTCTTCCAGCAGATCGAGCAGGGTCTGGTAATCCGCGCTGGACGCAAAAATGGGCTGGCGGTTGTTGCCACGCTGGATCACGTGGTG
>JAKFXU010000397.1 GCA_021731215.1 Rhodoferax sp. | reverse complement strand
CTGCTGCGCCAGGATGCCACCGATTTGGCGCAGCAGACCACGCTGCGGCGCGCCTTTCACACGCTCAAGGGCAGTGCGCGCATGGTCGGGCTCAATGAGTTTGGCGAAGCGGCCTGGTCGCTGGAGCAACTGCTCAATAGCTGGTTGGCGGAACAAAAGCCGGCCAGCGCGGCCTTGATCGGGCTGGCGGAGCGGGCGCTGCAGGGCTTTGGCCGCTGGGTCGAGGACATCGCGAGCGCCGCTGACGCGCGGTGGGCGGCGCAGCCGTTCCGCCAGGCCGCCGATGGCCTGCGCCTGGACGGCCAGCTGCTGGCGCTGGTGTTGCCGGGCGAAGCAGGGGCGCCTGCCGGACCGGTTGCGGTAGCGGCGGCCGAGGTCGCGGCGCCAGCGGCGGTGCCAGTGCCGGCTGAGTTGCCAGAGCTGGTTGATTTGGATTTTGGCGCTCTGTTCGAGCTGGCGCAAACGCCATTGGAAGCGGCGCCGACCCCGGACCAAGCGCCGAGCATGCCGCCCGCAGCGGTGCCAGCAAGCGAGACAGCGCAAGTGCAAGTGGAGGTAGAAGCAGAAGCAGAAGCGGCGCCGGTCACGCCCGACCTGCAGCCGGAATTCCAGCCACTCGGCTTGGCCGACTCAGACCTGGAAGACCAGGTCAAGGTGATTGGCAGCTTGCGCATCGATATCCCGCTTTACAACGTTTACCTCAACGAGGCCGACGAGTGGTCGCGGCGCTTGCTGACCGAGCTCAGCGAGTGGGCTTTGGAGTTGCACCGGCCGCTGGCCGATAGCACGCTGGGCTTGGCCCATTCGCTGGCCGGCAGTTCCGCCACGGTCGGGTTTCTGGCCTTGTCGGAGCTGGCGCGGGCCCTGGAGCAGGCCTTGCAGCATGTGCAGTTGCATGCCCAGGGCGCGCCCGAGCACGCCCGGGTATTCATCGCGGCGGCCGAGGATATTCGCCGCCTGTTGCATCAATTTGCCGCCGGCTTCCTCAAGGCGCCTGAGCCAGCGCTGCTGGACGCCCTCAAAGCCATTCTGAAGCTTGAATTTGCCGCGCTGGGCGAGGGCGAGCAAGAGCGCCGGGACGGCGAACCGGGGCCGGCTTCCATCCTGCCGGGCGCGCCTGCCATCGACCAGCGCGCGCTGGCGGGCGGGGCGCCAGCGAGTGCGCTCGACGGTGACGTTGAGGTGCGCGACCGGCTCGATGTGGACCTGTTCCCGATTTTTGAAGAAGAGGCGCTTGAGTTGTTGCCGCAGCTCGGTGGCGCCTTGCGGCAATGGGCGGCGCGCCCGGACAATCTGGGCGCGCGCAGCGAGGTATTGCGGGTCTTGCACACGCTCAAGGGCAGTGCGCGCCTGGCCGGCGCCATGCGCCTGGGTGAGCTGGCGCACGGCCTGGAATCGACCATCGCGGAGCTGGGACTGGAGGGCCTGCAGGCGCCCCAACTGGCGTCTTTGCTGACCCGTTTTGACGCCTTGCAAGCCAATTTTGAGCAACTGCGCGCCCTGCCCGAGCAGGGTTTGCGGCTGCCCGAAGCCGGCCCGCTGGCCGCTGCAGCGACGCCGTCGGTGCCCGCCTCCGAAGCGCCGGCAGCCCCGGTGGCGGTGCCGGCGAGCGTGCTGGCGGCGACCGCAGCGCAGGTGCCGGTGCGCCCGGTCTCCCATCAAACGGTGCGGGTGCGCGCGCAGTTGCTCGACCGCCTGGTCAATCAAGCCGGCGAGGTCATGATCACGCGCGCGCGCATGGAGGCCCGGCTGGGCCAGTTGCGCGGCGCGCTGGGTGATATGAGCGGCAATCTGGCGCGTTTGCGCAGTCAGCTGCGCGATATCGAGCTGCAGTCCGAGTCCCAGATGCAATCCCGGCTGGCGCAGTTCAAGGACGCGGCGCAGGGCTTTGACCCGCTCGAATTCGACCGCTTCACCCGGGTGCAGGAACTGACCCGCATGATGGCCGAATCGGTGCATGACGTGGCCACGGTGCAGCGCAATTTGCAGCGCATGGTGGAGGGCAGCGAAGATGATTTGATCGCCCAGGCGCGCCAGGCCCGCGAGTTGCAGCGCGACCTGCTGCGCACCCGCATGGTGGAGTTCGAGGGCGTTGCCGGACGTTTGCATGGTGTGGTGCGCCAGGCCGCCCGGGACGTCGACAAGCAGGTTGGCCTGCATATTCATGGCGCTTCACTGGACATGGACCGTGGCGTGCTGGAGCGCCTGACGCCGGTGTTCGAGCACTTGCTGCGCAACGCGGTGGCGCATGGCATCGAGGCCCCGGCGCAGCGCGCCGCGGCCGGCAAACCGGTGGCCGGCAGCATCACCATCAATCTGCAGCAGCAAGGCAACGATGTGACGGTCGAGTTCGTTGACGATGGCGCCGGTCTGGACCTGGACCTGATCCGCGAAAAAGCACGCGCCAGCGGTCAGCTTGGCGCGGATGCATTCTTGACCGATGCGCAGGCGGCCAATCTGATATTCAATTCGGGTTTGTCAACTGCAGCGCAGGTCACCGCACTGGCCGGGCGCGGCATTGGTCTGGATGTGGTGCGCGCCGAGGTCGACGCCCTGGGCGGGCGCATTGAAACCTCGACCGAACGCGGCCAGGGCACGAAGTTCAAACTGGTACTGCCGCTGACCACGGCGGTGACGCAGGTGGTGATGCTGCGCATGGGCGAGCTGGTGATCGGAGTACCGGCCAATTTGATCGAGCTGGTGCGCCGGGTGCCGGCGCCCGAGCTGGAGCGCGCCTACCAGGCCAAGGTCTTTGAATTCGACGGCGAACAAGTGCCGTTCTACTGGGCCGGTGCCCTGGTGCAGGCCTCGGCCCAGAGCAGCGAGGCCAGAACCAAAACCTTGGCCGTCGCCATTTTCCGCAGCGCCGGCCAACGGCTGGCGGCGCACGTCGACCAGGTGCTGGGCAACCAGGAGGTGGTGGTCAAGAACCTGGGGCCGCAACTGTCGCGCCTGCCGGGCCTGACCGGCATGTCGGTGCTGGCCTCGGGCGCCGTGGTGCTGATCTACAACCCGGTGGCGCTGGCCACCGTGTATGGCGAGCAGGCGCGTCAACTCACGCTTGATGCGCAGCAGGCATTGGGCGCAGGTGCTGCCGGCGGCGCCGGCGCGCGCGCGGCCCTGCTGGCCAGTATCAGTCAGGCGCCGCTGGTGCTGGTGGTGGACGACTCGATCACGGTGCGCCGCGTCACCCAGCGCCTGCTCAAACGCGAGGGCTTTCGGGTCGCGCTGGCGGCCGACGGCCTGCAGGCACTGGAGCGCCTGCAGGAAGAAAAGCCGGCGGTGGTGCTGTCGGACATTGAAATGCCGCGCATGGATGGCTTCGATCTGGCGCGCAATATTCGCGCCGACGCCCAACTGCGCGACCTTCCCATCATCATGATCACCTCGCGCATTGCCGAGAAACACCGTGACTACGCGCGCGAGCTGGGCGTCAATCACTACCTGGGCAAGCCCTATTCCGAAGATGAGCTGATTGGCCTGGTGCGCCAGTACTGTGCGGCGCAGATCGAGGCGTCGGAGTAGCTCGGAGCGCCGTCAGGGGCATCACGCTGCCCGCGCGCCCGTTGGCGGGAGATCGCCCTCCGATCGGGGGCATG
>JAKFXU010000250.1 GCA_021731215.1 Rhodoferax sp. | reverse complement strand
CCCTTCTTTCTTTAGACAGCTCCAATCCGGTCTTCCCGGGTAATAAATTCGATCTTCAACTTTGCTAGGTATCCAGCCATGCGTATGGTGTTGCGCCATCAGTCATAATCGCCGTCATGCAAACCTTGCGCAACGCTCACCTCATCGCCCGCTTCGTGCTGGTGTGGTTCGCGTTGTCGATCGGGGTGGCGATTGCCTCGCCCATTGTCAAGCCGCAGGCCATGGAGCTGATCTGCTCCGGCTCGGGCGTGATGAAGATGCTGGTCAAGACCGATGACGGCACGAAGGAAGTCCTCAGCTACACGATGGATTGCCCCCTGTGCGCCAACAGCAGTGCGCCACCTCCTCCTGCCGCGCTGCTGACCGCCACGCTGCTGCAACCCCTGGCCTACGTGCTGCGGAGCATTCCGGCCGCCCGTATGGCGTCACTCACCGCCGCGCCCTTGCCCGCGCGCGGGCCTCCCTCTTTCTCCTGAACTATTGAATTCACAGTGTCTCCTGCCCGCTGCATAAGGGCTGGGGCTGATTTGATTGGTATTTCTGGAGATTTCCCATGCGGAAAAATCGTATTGCCCTGGCGCTGGCCGTGGCGTTTCCTGTTTCTTTTTCTGTTGCTTTCCCCGCTGCGGCCCAAACGCAGCCGCAGACCGCCACGCCTGCTGCGAGTGACGCGCCGGTCAAGTCGCTGGGCACCGTTACGGTCAACAGCAGCGGTCGTCCCACCTCGCTGCCCACCCAGATTCCCACCACCATTGAGGGCAGCGCGCGCGAGCAAATCGAGCAGACCATCAACGCCACCTACTGGGCTTTTCATCCCTACACCCAGCGCACTGATGTGGCTGAACTGAAGTTTGACCTTTAAGCCTGTCATGGCCCACTTTCATTCCGACGAGTCAATCCAATGAATTTTCGCCTGCTCCCCCTGGCTGCCGCCCTGGCGCTGATCCCCGTCTTCAGCCTGGCCCAGGGCGTGGCCTCCGAAGCGCAGCTCAAGACCATCAGCGTGACCGAGACCGGCGCCCAGCTCGACCCCAACCTGTCCAACAGCACCGCCAGCAAAACTGCGGAGCAGTTGCGCGAGCAAAACATCTTTAACGCCGAAGACGCGGCCGCCACCCTGCCCAGCACCACCGTGCGCAAGCGCTACTTTGGCGACCGCAACGCCAATATCGGCGGGCGCAGCTTTGGCGTGCTGCAGCCGGGTCGTGCCCTGGTGTATCTGGACGGGTATCTGATTTCCAACTTTCTGGGGCGGTTCGATGCGCCGCGCTGGAACATGGTCAACATCGAATCCATCGAACGGATAGATGCCCTCTACGGGCCGTACTCGGCCATTTACCCGGGCAACTCGATTGGCACCACGCTGGCCATCTCCGAGCGCAAGCCCACGGGGCTGGAGGCGTCTGCCAGCATCAAGTACAACCATCAATCGTTCAGCGAGTACGGCAGCTCTGAGGGTTATGCCGGCAAGCTGCTGTCAGCGCGGCTGGCCTCACGGCTGGACTCCGGCCTGTGGTTTTCGCTGGGCGTCCAGCACCAGGACAGCGAGGGTCACCCGATGGGTTATGCCAACGCCGTGCGCGGGGTGACGGCCAGTTCTTTTCTGGCGCCCACCTCGGGCACCGCGGTGACGGGCATTCGCTACGACAAAGATGCCCAAAGCCGCGACCGCGCAATATTTGGCGCCACCAGCATCGACCACTCGGTGCAGGACACGCTCAATATCCGCCTGGGCTATGACCTTTCATCCACCCAGTCGATCGAAGGCCGGGTCTCGACATGGCGCAACGACAGCACTGTGCGCAATCAGACTGATCTGCGTGACGCTGCTGGCAATCCGGTGTGGAGCGGAGTGGTCAATGACGGCGTCAACCGCTTCACGCTGCCCGCCAACGCCTTTGCGCCCAGCCAGCGCGACGAGTCACACCGCCAACTGGGGCTGACCTGGAAGACCCGCCACGCTACCGGCTGGAATGCCTCCGTTGTGGTGACTGACTACGAAATTGTGAGTGATGCCAACCGGCAGGCCAGCACGGCGGAGCCGCTGGCGGCCCTGGGCGGCCCGGGCACCGTGACCCGCCGCGACGGCACAGGCTGGAACACCT
Source organism: Rhodoferax sp. (assembly GCA_021731215.1). GTDB lineage: Bacteria > Pseudomonadota > Gammaproteobacteria > Burkholderiales > Burkholderiaceae_C > Rhodoferax. The sequence continues at coordinate 1,523 of JAKFXU010000250.1, read as the reverse complement.
TTGAAGTGCAAAGCATGTACACCCCGGTCAAGGGCGACTTTGGCGACGGCAAGCACGCGCTGACGTTCGGACTGCACCGCAACCAGTACCAATTGCAAAACATGGTGAACAAAGCCACCGACTGGCGCAGTGTTGAAACCGCGCTTGATCAAAACTATTACGGCAAGACCACCATCACCGCGCTTTACGCCCAGGATGCCTGGCGCCTGACTCCGGACCTGCTGCTGACCGGTGGCGTGCGTCTGGAGCGCTTTGAGTCGCATGATGGCTCGCAATTCTTTGCTGGACCGCCTGTGGCGCAAACGGCCTATGCCACGCGCACCATCAACGCGGCCAGTCCCAAACTGTCGCTGGCCTGGACCGCTCTTGATGACTTGCTGCTGCGCGCCAGCCTGGGCCGGGGCGTGCGTTTCCCCAATGTGGATGAACTGTTCAACGGCACCAAAACGGGCAGCAACATCACCACCAGCGACCCCAATTTGCGCCCCGAACGCTCCGATTCACTGGAGCTGGCCGCCGAGAAGTACTGGGACAACCACACGCTGCGGGCCAGTTACTTCCGTGACGACGTGACGGACACCATCCTGCGTCAGACCGACAACACCGTCGCACCCAGCGTGACCCGCGTGAGCAACGTGGACCGGGTGCTGACCCTGGGCATCGAACTGGTCTGGCAGTCGCGCGACGTGGCCATCAAGGGCTTGGACGTTGGCGGCAGCGCCACCTTCGCCGACGCCACGGTCAAGGCCAATGCCGCCAACCCCGCGCAAGTGGGCAAGACTTGGCTGCGCATCCCCAAGCAGCGCTACACCGTGCAGGCCAGTTACCGGCCTAACGCCGAATGGCTGTTTGGGGCGACGTGGCGTTTTGCCGGTAGGCAGTTCAACACCGAACTGAATGTGGACGACAACCCGAACACCTATGGCGGCACCTCCAGCATCAACCAGCTTGACCTGAAGGCGGCCTGGAAGTTTGCCAAAGGGTGGGAGTGGGGTGCTGGCATCAACAACGTGACCAACCAGTCCTCATGGCAGGCGCACAGCTTGCCGCAACGCTCGGTTCAGACCGAGTTGCGCTACAGCCTGAAGTAACAGGAGTCTGCGCATGGCGGTTTCCATTGCACCATCGGCCTCTTCGCGCCGTCACCTCGCCATTGCTGGCGTCGTTGTGCTGTTTCACGTGGCGGCGTTGTGGGCTTTGCAAACCGGCTTGATCCGGCGCGTGGTCGAAGTCCTTGTGCCGGTGGTGGTGCTCAGTGAATTGATTGAGCCGCCCCGACCCAGGGTTGAGCCACCAGCGCCAGCGCCGGTGTCCAAGCCAGTCGTGCAAGCTGCACCCAGGAAGGCCGAGTCCCTGCCGCCGCCGCCAATGCCGGTCGCCATGGCGGAACCGACGCCCGCGATCAACGCGCCGACCGGTGTGCTAACCCCGCCCACAGCGTTGCCGTCAATGCTGGCGCCAGTGGCCGCGACGCCCGCCCCCATGGCGCAGCCGCAGCCCAAAGTCGAGCTGCCGTCCAGCGA
>JAKFXU010000246.1 GCA_021731215.1 Rhodoferax sp. | reverse complement strand
CTTTGGCGGCGACAAGTCCAAAATCGTCAATGAAGTGGCCGACCTGTGGTTCCACTGCCTGATTGCGCTGGCGCACTATGGGCTGACACCGGCGCAGGTGGTGGCCGAGCTCGACCGCCGCGCCGGCACCAGCGGCATCGAGGAAAAGGCTTTGCGCCAGGTGCTGGCGCGCGAAGGAGATGCGCCATGACGCAGGACTTTTCCAACCCCGCCCATGATCCGGGGCTGGATCGGGCCAAGCTGCAAAAACTGCAGTCGCTCAACACGGTGGGCACCATCAGCTACATCCTGCATTTGATCGTCGCCATCGGCGCCCTGATTCCGGGTGGGCAGTTTGGCACGGTGCTCTTGATCGTGGCCTTGATCATCGACCTGGTGAAACGCCCCGAGGCGCAAGGCACCTGGCATGCCTCGCATTTTCGCTGGCGCATCCGTACCGTCGTGATTGCCGCCCTGCTGTACGCCGTGACGGTCCCGTTGTGGTTGCTGTTCATCCTGCCAGGCTGGATTGCCTGGGTCCTGATTTCGATCTGGTTTCTCTACCGTATTGTCAGTGGCCTGGTGGCCATGAACAAGGGGCAGGCCATGGAGTTCGCAGCATGATGGAAGCGATTGTTCAAAGCGACCCGGCGTGCCTGTTCTGCAAACTAGCCGCTGGCAAAATTCCGGCGCGGGTGGTCTATCAGGACGATGAAATTTTTGTCTTCGATGACATCAACCCCTGGGCGCCGGTGCACTTCCTCATGATCCCCAAGCTGCATATTCCGTCCATGGCGCACATCGGCCCGGAACACGCGGCCTTGCTGGGCCGTATGATGGCGCTGGCGCCGCGGCTTGCCTTGCAGGAAGGCTGCAATCCCTACCCGGACGGAGGCTTTCGCATTCTGAGCAATACCGGTGCAGAGGGGCGCCAGGAGGTGCATCATCTGCACATCCACGTGATGGGTGGGTCGCGGCCCTGGCTCAGGGGCTGATTTCCGGGTTAATTTAGGGGGCTTACGCGCGTGAGCTACTTCGCCGACTAAAATTGGCGCTATTCCTTAGGAGAAACACATGGGATTTTCGACAACACATCTGATTATCTTTTTGGTCATCATCATTGTCATTTTTGGCACCAAGAAGCTGCGTAACATCGGGTCGGACCTGGGCGGCGCGGTCAAGGGCTTCAAGGATGGCATTAAAGACGGCGCCGACAAAACGGCCGACGCGTCGGCTGCGGCACCGACACAGCAGGTAAGCGCTGCTGCCAGCATCGCCAAAGAAACGATTGATGTCGAAGCCAAGACCAAGGCTTGATGGCGTGGATCTTGGCTTGCTCAGATCTGCGGAATGCGTGTAAGTGATTGATATTGGAGTCACCAAGCTGGCCATCATTGCCGGCATTGCATTGGTGGTCATCGGTCCCGAAAAACTGCCCGGCGTGGCCAAGCTGATTGGGACGCTGCTGGGGCGGGCGCGGCGCTATGTGTCCGATGTGAAAGCCGAAGTCAATCGCTCCATGGAGCTCGACGAGCTCAAGAAAATGAAGGACACGGTTGAAAACGCGGCGCGCGATGTTGAAACCACAATCCAGACCAGCGCCAGCGATTTCGAGAAGAGCTGGGCTGAGACTACCGGGCTGGCATCGAATTCGCAGTCGGTTGATACATATCCCAATTTTCCGCAGTATCGACACCCGAAAAAGAAATGGCGTGTCAAACAGGGTGCCACCCCCAACTGGTACAAAGCCCGTACCGGCACCCGCACCCATGCCTTGTCGGGGGCCGCCCGGGTGGCTCGGTTTCGCCCTATCCAATTTAGCCGATGACTGACCCTGGCAACAACAAAGACGAACTGGCCGGCACCGAACAGCCCTTCGTGCAGCACCTGTTTGAGTTGCGCGACCGGCTGTTGCATGCGCTGTACGGCGTCGCGGCGGTGCTGGCGGTTTTGCTGTTTTACCCGGGCCCGTCCCAACTCTATGACTTGCTGGCCATGCCACTGGTCAAGGCGCTGCCCGAAGGTTCGCGCATGATTGCGGTGGGCGTGGTGTCGCCGTTTCTGGTGCCGATCAAGGTGTCGGTGCTGGCAGCCATTGGTTTGTCGCTGCCCTGGATTCTGTACCAGGTCTGGGCCTTCGTTGCGCCGGGCCTCTACAAGCACGAGAAGAAGCTGGTATTGCCCCTGGTGGCGGCCAGCACCGTTCTGTTTTACCTGGGCGCGGCGTTTTGCTACTTCTTTGTGTTCGGGCAGGCGTTTCCGGCGATCCAGAAAATGGCGCCGATGTCGGTCGCCGTCAGTCCTGACATCGAGGCCTATCTCGACTTCGTCATCACCATGTTCATCGCGTTTGGCGTGGCGTTTGAAGTGCCGATCGTGGTCGTGATTCTGGCGCGCATGGGGCTGGTCACGATTGCGCAGCTGAAGGCGTATCGGTCTTATTTTGTGGTCGGCGCGGCGGCTATCGCCGGTCTGGTCACGCCGCCGGATCCGGTTTCCATGATCGCCCTGCTGGTGCCGATGTGCCTGCTGTATGAAGTGGGCATCTGGGCGGCACAAATATTCATCAAGCACACCAAAGCGCCTGACGAGGCCGCTGAAGCCGCCAAGCCTTAAAAAGTGACCGGCGGGACGGGCAAATGCCTAGCCCCCACGCTTGTCACTTCATGTACTGCGCGAGGCCTTGCAGGCCGCGGCTCGCGAGACGCTTCGCCTCTGTCGCCTGTCCAAGCCTGCTCAAGCAGGCTCGGAGCCGCAGGCTCCAGCCCCTCGGGGGCCACTATTTCATTGGGGCGGCCCGGCGCGGCGGCTAAGCTAGCGCGCTGGCAGGCGCGGCTTGGGCCGCAGACCCGGCGTTACATCGAGTTCAATGCGCTGCTCCCGGCGCAACAGGCTGAACTTGGCCGCGCTGCCAGGCTTCAGGGCGGCCACGCTGGACAGCAGCTCCGACACATTGCCGATCGATTTACCGGCCACGGCGGTAATGACGTCGCCGGGGCGGATGCCGGCTTGCGCGGCCGGTCCGTTTTGCAGCACCCCGGTGATGATCACGCCGGCGCTGGCCTTGACGCCGAAGGTTTCGGCGAGTTCGGGCGACAAATCGCTGGGCTCCACGCCAATCCAGCCGCGCGTGACCTGCCCGTCCTTGACAATGCCCTCCATGACGAGCCGGGCGGTGGACACCGGAATGGCAAAGCCAATGCCCATGCTGCCGCCAGAGCGTGAATAAATGGCGGTATTGATGCCCAGCAGATTGCCGTTGGTGTCCACCAGCGCGCCGCCCGAATTGCCGGGGTTGATGGCGGCGTCGGTCTGGATGAAATTCTCGAACGTGTTGATGCCGAGCTGGTTGCGCCCCATGGCGCTGACAATGCCGCTGGTGACGGTTTGCCCGACGCCAAACGGGTTGCCGATGGCCAGCACCTGGTCGCCCACCTGCAGCGCATCGGAGTTGCCCAGTACGATGATGGGCAGCCGGTCGAGCTCAATCTTCAGCACGGCGAGGTCGGTATCGGGGTCGGTGCCAATCACTTTGGCACGGGCGCGGCGGCTGTCGTTGAGGATGACCTCGATTTCATCGGCTCCCTCCACCACGTGGTTGTTGGTCAGGACATAGCCACTGGCACTCACAATCACCCCGCTGCCGAGTC
>JAKFXU010000247.1 GCA_021731215.1 Rhodoferax sp. | reverse complement strand
TATTTCTGGCCTTGGCGCGCCGCCCGGCCGAGTGGCGCGCCTTCTTTGCCTATCACGACGCGCTGATGCTCAATGCGGACTCGGGCCTGAGCAAGGGCGAGCGCGAGATGATCGTCACCACCACCAGCGCGGCCAACAAGTGCCTCTATTGTGTGGTGGCGCACGGCGCCATTCTGCGTATCTACGAGAAAAAGCCGCTGCTGGCCGACCAGGTGGCGGTGAATTACCGCAAGGCCGACATCACGCCACGCCAGCGCGCCATGCTCGACTTTGCGATGAAGATGTGCCTGAACGCCGACGCGATCGAGGACGCCGACTTTGCCGCCCTGCACGCCCACGGCTTCACCGACGAGGACGCCTGGGACATCGCCGCCATCACCGCCTTCTTTGGCCTGTCCAACCGCATGGCCAGCTTCAGCAACATGCAGCCCAATGCCGAGTTTTACCTGATGGGTCGCGCGCCCAAGCAGAAGTGACTTCCGGCAAATAAATTCCCGCTCATTCGAGTTCTCAATGAAACTGACCAAACCCTTGACCCGACTGCGGCGCAGCCTGCTGGCACTGCTGGTGGCCAGCCCGGCGCTCGCCGGCGCGACGCTCCTGCCAGAGGACGCCGACGCGCCGGCGGCCCTCGCCCCATCCGCACCATCCGCCCTGGCCACCCCAGCCACCCGCGCCACATCTTCGGTCGAGGCCAGCCGGGTCAACAACACCGTGGTCAAGATTTTCGCCACGGCACGCCCGCCCGACCCCTTCAAGCCCTGGGCCAAACAGGCACCCCGAGATGCGACCGGCTCGGGCGTGGTGATTGAAGGCAAGCGCATTCTGACCAACGCCCACGTGGTGCAGTACGCCAGCCAGATTCAGGTTCAAAGCAATCAGACCGGCGACAAAGTGACGGCCACCGTGGTCGCGATTGCCCCCGGTATTGATCTGGCCGTGCTCAAGCTCGACGACGAGTCGTTCTTTGGCTCCCATGCGCCAATTGCCCGTGCCAACACGCTGCCCCAGATCCAGGATACGGTGCTGGCCTATGGCTTTCCGACCGGCGGTGCCTCGCTGTCCATCACCAAGGGCATTGTTTCGCGCATCGAGTACGCCCCCTACAACCCGCCGGTGGCGGGCCTGCGCATCCAGATCGACGCGGCCATCAACCCCGGCAACAGCGGTGGCCCGGCGGTGGTGGGTGACCAGATGATCGGCTTGGCGTTCAGCCGCCTCAACAACGCGCAGAACATCGGCTACATCATCCCCAACGAGGAGATCGAACTGTTTCTGGCCGACATCCGGGACGGACAGTACGACGGCAAACCGGACTTGCTCGACGAGTTTCAGATGCTTGACAATCCGGCCTTGCGCGCCTTCCTGAAACTCGACAAAACGGTGCGCGGCATCGTTGTGCATCAACCCTACAGCACGGATGGCGCCTATCCGCTCAAGAAATGGGACGTCATCACCCACGTCGCCGGTACCCCGGTTGACAACCAGGGCATGGTCAAAGCCGGCGCCGAGTTGCGACTGAACCTGCGCTATGTGGTGCAGCGGGCCGTAAAAAATGGCAAGGTGCCATTGACGGTGGTGCGTGCTGGCCAAACGCTGCAGCTTGAACTGCCAGTAGTCACTGAGCGCCCCCTGCTGATTCCCGATCTCAAAAGCGAGTACCCCCCGTACTTTGTCTATGGGCCGCTGGTCTTCTCCAAGGCCACCGCGCAATTCACCTCGGTGCTGCACAACAACCCCGGCATGATGGCGGCCTTCAACGCCGTGCGCAGCCCGCTGGTCACGCGCCGGGGCGATACCCCGGACGCGCAGCACGAGGAACTGGTGGTGGTTTCGTCGCCGTTCTTCCCGCACCGCCTGGCCGCGGGCTATTCCAACCCGTCATTCAGAGTGATCCAGAGCGTCAATGGCACAGCGATTCGCAGCCTGAGCCACCTGGTGGCCCTGCTGCGCGACCTGAAAGACGAATTCGTCCGGTTTGAGTCCGACCACCGCGGCGGTGAAACCCTGGTCTTCAGGCACTCCGAAATGCTCGCGGGCGTGGAAGAAATTCTCAACGACAACAGTCTGCGCGCGCAGGGCACACCGGAGCTGATGGCAGTCTGGCGCGGCCAGCGCGGCGGCCTAACGCAGTGAAGCCATGAATCAACTCACCATTTGCCGCATCCAGTCGGGCAGGGTGTGCGCCTTCTGCTTCGGAAAATCGACCCAGATGGTGGTGGCGCCACCGGCGGCGTAGATCACGCCGGGCTGGTCAACCCGCTCGATCGTGGCCCAGCTCTCGAAGGTGGTGCGGCCGGGGTCGCTCACATACATCTTGACCAACACCTCGCCCGGGTATTCGAGCTGCTTGTAGAAGTTGCAAAAGGCGTTGACGATCACCGGCCCTTCCCCCTGGGGATCGGGTGCGCAGCCGATGGACTGCAGCCAGTCGATGCGGCAGGTTTCCAGGTAGCGAAAGTAGATCGTGTTGTTGACATGGCCCATCGCATCCATATCGCCCCAGCGAATCGGGATGTGCACCTGGAACACCAGTTTCTTGTTTTCTGGAATTTCAATCTTCATGTTTTTTCCTTCCAATAATGACCATTGGCGCTGTCCCCGCCATCATCGATGCGCCTTGATCGAGGCCAGAATGCCCAGCGTGAACAGCACGGCGGCCAGCCATTGGGTCGCGCTGGGCCAGGCCCCGTACCAGACAAAGGAGTACAACAGGGCGAACAGGGTCTCACTGACAATCAGTTGACCACACAAGCTCGCACTCAGGCGCTGGCTGGCGATGTTCCACAGAATAGTGGCGCCCCAAGCCGAGCCGATGCCGGTGGCAATACAGACCAGCGCCGAGAAACCGATATGGTCCAGCGCCAGCAGCTCTTGCGGGTCCGAGCCCGCCACCAGCCAGAGCAGCAGCGCGCCAACGCCGGTGGCAATGCCAAGCCAGTTGGCCCATTCGGTGGCATTCACTTCGGGGTGGCGCTTGAGCCAGGCGGCATTCAAAATGGCGAATGCGGTCCAGCACAGCATCGCCGCAGTGGCCAGTGCCGCGCCCCACCAGAATTGCGCGCTGCCTGGGGCTTGCACCAGCGGCGGCACAGAATACATGGCGTTCATCATCAGCACCAGCCCGGCGGCGGTCAGCACCAGGCCGGGCAAAAGAGCCTCCCACTTCAAACCCAGCGGCTTGCCCAGCAGCATGACCCAAATCGGAATGGTGCCAATGATGAGGGTCGGCACCTCGGGGCCGGCGTAGTGAATCGCCCATGCCAGCAGCAGGTAGTAACCGGTGGCGCCGAGCAAGCTCATGCCCAGTGCGGTCAAGGCCTGGCGTGCCGTGGGCAACTGGTGCGTGGCGCGCGTGAACAGCATCACCAGCGCCGCCATGGCGCCATAGCTGATAAATCGCCCCGCCGCCAGATCGACCGACGACAGGCCGGGCGTCATCAGCGGCGCGACAAACACCAGGCCCCACAGGGCGCCGGCGGCAAGACCCGCCAGAATGCCGGTCAGCATTGAGGCGCCGCCGGGCCGCCCCAAGGCGACTGAGCCCCCTCGGGGCTGGAGCCTGCGGCTCCAAGCCTGCTTGAGCAGGCTTGGACAGGCGACAGAGGCGAAGCGTCTCGCGAGCCGCGGCCT
>JAKFXU010000249.1 GCA_021731215.1 Rhodoferax sp. | reverse complement strand
CCCGCTGGTCAAAACGGAAATTGGGCCTGGAAAAGATCGCTATACCCGCATATCGCCCGTAGAGTTCATCGCGCGGAAGGACTACAACCCCTTGCCCGGCTTCAGGGAACAGCAAATTTGCCGACTCAGCTTTCTCATCCCATCCCAGCAAAAGGCAAGCACCATCACCTTCCAGAAGGAGGACTACTGGTAACAGCGCAGCATCGATTTTGTCGAGTGGTCGCCTCAATATCTTGCAGGACAAACCCGCTCTTGCGGCAGCTCGGGCAAACAGAGTCGGCGGCAATCCGGACTTTGGCAAAGGCAGCCCGGCAGAAAGTGCGGCCCGGGTACTCGGGCGACCGTGTATGCGCGTTAATTCGACGAGGCAGTCAAGCAACGGGTCGTGATGAAGCAAGTCCTCGCGCAAACCTTGAGCCAAATGGCTGGTTTCGCTTTTGGCGCTTGCTTGAATCGGCACGTTCATGTCATTCATTCTTGTTGATCTTCAAGATCAGCCAGCCCCAGAATTAAGCCAGTCAAAGTCGTAATTAATTGTAATTTAATCAAGCACTTGCCGCAATATTTTCAAGTCAAACTTTGCTATGGCGCTGCTATGCGTTGAAACATCCAGCCGGCGCGTCAAAACAATCGACATTAATGAAGGTACACATCATGCTCAAAGATGTTACCTTGATCAAACTTAATTATTCGTTCAGAAGCCAAGTTCGGTCCAAAACCAATATTTGCGCGTCAGATGGGCGCAACTGGAGCGGCGCGACAATCGCAACAGGGTGCATATGCAACAACTATCAAGAATTAAAAAAAAAAGCCCACAATTGTGGGCTTTTTTACTGCTCTATAAAGCAGGTTTGGTTGCGCGGGCAAGATTTGAACTTACGACCTTTGGGTTATGAGCCCAACGAGCTACCAGGCTGCTCCACCGCGCGTTATATATGTATATTCTACCTTATTCTGACTTGGCCGTGTTGACAGATGCATCATCAGTCACTTCCGGGCGGTCAACCAGTTCCACCAAAGCCATGGGGGCGTTATCGCCAACACGAAAGCCCATTTTCAAAATACGTGTGTAGCCACCTGGGCGCGCCTTGTACCGAGGGCCGAGCTCAGCAAAAAGTTTAACCACCATGTCGCGATCGCGCAGACGGTCGAATGCAAGTCGCTTGTTCGCCACCGTTGGCTCTTTAGCCAAAGTAATCATGGGCTCTACAACCCGGCGCAATTCTTTGGCCTTCGGCAGTGTTGTCTTGATCACTTCATGCTGAATCAACGAATTCATCATGTTGCGAAGCATGGCCAGCCGGTGAGAGCTGGTCCGATTTAGTTTACGAAGTCCGTGTCCGTGACGCATGGTGCTTTCCTTTCATTTATATTTCGGCCAGCCGTATCAGGTACTGCCCGTGCACTACGCCCGCAGGGGGCGTTTATCTTTTTAACGCTTGTCGAGTCCGGCGGGAGGCCAGCTTTCCAAACGCATGCCGAGTGTTAGGCCGCGAGACGCCAACACTTCCTTGATTTCATTCAGGGATTTGCGCCCCAGGTTTGGCGTCTTGAGAAGCTCGTTCTCGGTCCGTTGAATCAGGTCACCAATGTAATAGATGTTCTCAGCCTTCAAGCAATTGGCAGAACGAACCGTCAATTCGAGCTCGTCAACAGGGCGAAGCAGGATGGGGTCAAACTGCTGCGAACTGCGTTGAACCGGTGCATCGAATGCCGCAAGTTCGTTGCCCTCAAGTTGCGCAAACACTGCCAGCTGCTCTACCAGGATTTTTGCCGACGCGCGAACTGCATCTTCAGCAGTGACCGCGCCATTGGTTTCGATCTCCAGGACCAGCTTGTCCAGGTCAGTCCGTTGTTCAACTCGAGCGCTTTCGACCGTATAGCTCACGCGCTTAACAGGAGAAAAAGAGGCGTCCAGGACAATTCGACCAATCGACTTGGTCGATTCATCGCCGTAGCGACGCATGGTACCGGGAACATAACCACGGCCGTTTTCCACCTTGATCTGCATATCGATCTTGCCACCGTGCGACAAGTTAACGATGACGTGCTCAGGGTTGATGATTTCCACGTCATGTGGCGTCTGGATGTCGGCGGCGGTGACAGGACCTTCTCCGTCCTTGCGCAAGCTCAGCGTGACTTCATCACGATTGTGGAGCTTGAATACCACGCCCTTGAGATTCAGGAGGATGTTGACAACGTCTTCCTGAACACCATCAATGGACGAGTACTCGTGCAAAACCCCGGCAATAGTCACTTCAGTAGCGGCATGTCCCACCATGGAGGACAACAAAACGCGACGCAATGCATTGCCAAGGGTGTGTCCGTAGCCACGCTCGAACGGTTCCAGAGTTACCTTGGCGCGATTGGCGGCAAGTTGCTCAACGTTGATCGTTTTTGGTTTAAGTAAATTTGTTTGCATGCATTCTTCCTCTCAATACCCTCGGCTCGTTACACCGATAAGGCCGGGTGAAGCGACCCTGCGGCTACAGTGCCCCGTAGACGCAGGAACGAAAATTAACGTGAGTAGAGCTCGACGATCAACGACTCGTTGACATCGGCTGCGAACTCGTCGCGATCGGGCACCTTCTTGAAGATGCCCTCACCCTTGTCAACACTGACATCAACCCACGCCGGCAAGCCGACCTGCTGAGCCAATTGAAGCGCTTCCGTCACACGGGTCTGCTTCTTGGATTTGTCGCGAACAGCAATCACATCACCCGTTTTAACCATGTAGGACGGGATGTTGACAGAGCTACCGTTGACTGTGATCGCCTTGTGCGACACCAGCTGACGCGCCTCAGCGCGTGTGGAGCCAAAGCCCATGCGGTAAACAACATTGTCGAGACGCGACTCAAGGATGAACAAGAGATTGGCGCCGGTATTACCCTTGCGGCGATCTGCCTCTTCGAAATAGCGGCGGAACTGCTTCTCCAGCACGCCGTACATGCGTTTGACTTTCTGCTTTTCGCGCAGTTGCAGACCGAAATCGGATGTCCGCGTGCCTGACGTCCGGCCGTGCTGACCAGGCTTGGAGTCGAACTTCGCCTTGTCACCGATCGCGCGCCGTGCGCTTTTCAGAAAAAGGTCTGTACCTTCACGACGGGATAATTTGGCCTTGGGGCCGAGATAACGTGCCACTTGAATTCCTTATGTCATCTTCTGCAATAAATTGCAGGAGCCTTCGGCGTAAACCTAATGGCGGTGGGCTTTGATAAAAATGTTTTCAGAACCTGAATGGGCAATGCACTCCAGTTCCGGCAACTCAACTTAAATTCGGCGACGTTTCTGAGGACGGCAACCGTTATGGGGAACTGGCGTCACGTCGGCAATCGAATTGATCCGGATACCAAGCGCTGCGAGCGCCCTTACCGACGACTCACGCCCAGGGCCGGGGCCCTTGATTTCGACATCAAGATTCTTGATGCCTTGCTCAATGGCAGCGCGGCCGGCCACTTCTGAAGCAACCTGGGCTGCAAAAGGAGTCGATTTGCGCGAGCCCTTAAAACCCTGGCCACCAGAAGAAGCCCAAGACAGCGCATTGCCTTGACGATCCGTGATGGTGATGATGGTATTGTTGAAAGACGCGTGAACGTGAGCGACGCCGTCGGCAACGTTCTTGCGTACTTTCTTG
>JAKFXU010000507.1 GCA_021731215.1 Rhodoferax sp. | reverse complement strand
AGAAAAGGCAGCGTCGCTCGGGACCGGTGGCCGAGGGCATCCTGCGCGACATCGGCACCGTGTCGTCCGGCATCGCTTAAGGGGAAGATACATGGAACAGACCGTCGTCAAGTTTTACCAGACCGGCACCTTCACGGTGGGCAACCGCCTGCTTGAGCCCGAGCAGCGCAGCGTGCAGGCCAATATCCAGCGCAACAATTCACTCAACTCCGGCCACCGCGCCTGCCAGGGTTGCGGCGAAGCGCTGGGGGCGCGCTACGCCATCGACGCCGCCATGCAGGCCACCAATGGTCAACTGATTGCCGCCAATGCAACGGGTTGCCTGGAGGTGTTTTCCACGCCCTACCCGGAGACCTCCTGGCAGATGCCCTGGATTCACTCCCTGTTTGGCAACACGGCGGCGGTCGCGACCGGCATCGCGGCGGCCATGCGCGTCAAGGGACGCAGCGAGGTGCGTGTGGTGGCGCAAGGGGGCGACGGCGGCACCACCGACATCGGCTTTGGCTGCCTGTCGGGCATGTTCGAGCGCAATGACGATGTGCTCTATATCTGCTACGACAACGAGGCCTACATGAACACCGGCGTGCAGCGCTCAAGCGCCACCCCACCGGCGGCGCGCACCGCCACCACCATGCCGGTGGGGCCGCAGCCGGGCAACGTGTTCGGCCAGGGCAAGAACCTGCCGCAGATTGCCATGGCGCATGAGATTCCCTATGTGGCGACCGCCACCGTGGCCGATCTGCGCGATCTGGAATACAAGGTCACCAAGGCCATGTCGATCCGCGGCGCGCGCTACATCCACATTTTTGTGCCGTGCCCGCTGGGCTGGGGCGCGGCCTCGCACGACACCATCCGGCTGGCCCGGCTGGCCACCGAGTCCGGCATGTTCCCGGTGTTCGAGGCCGAGCGCGGCGAGGTCACGGGTGTTTCCAAGATCCGACGCCGGGTGCCGATCGAGGACTATCTACAGCCGCAAAAGCGCTTTGCCCACCTGTTTGGCAAGGAGCCCGACCGCGCCACCATTGCCCGGCTGCAGGCCATGGCCGACCGCAATATCCGGCGCTACGGGCTGCTCGATGATGAGGCATCGAGCGCAGCGCAGCACCGCTTCAAGCAAGCGAGCGCCCCCCCCGGGGGCAGTGCAGTACGCGAAGCGACAAACGTGGGGGCAACATAATTATGCAAAAACCATTCGCCATCACCCTGGACGTCGGCAGCTCGCTGGCCAACCACACTGGCTCCTGGCGCACCGCGCGCCCGGTCTACCTGAGCCGCCTGCCGCCCTGCAATAACCAGTGCCCGGCGGGTGAAAACATCCAGGCCTGGCTGTTTCACGCCGAATCGGGCGACTACGAGCAGGCCTGGCGCAAGCTGGTCGAGGACAACCCGTTTCCGGCCATCATGGGCCGGGTCTGCTACCACAGCTGCGAAGCGGCCTGCAACCGCGGCCAGCTCGACGCGCCGGTCGGCATCAACTCGGTGGAGCGCTTTCTGGGCGACCAGGCCATCGCGCAGGGCTGGCAGTTGGCGCCGGCGGCGGCCGCAACCGGCAAAAAAGTGCTGGTGGTCGGTGCCGGCCCCTCGGGTCTTTCGGCGGCCTATCAACTGGCCAGTCTGGGTCATCAGGTGACGGTGCATGAAGCCGGCCCGCTGCCGGGCGGCATGATGCGCTTTGGCATTCCCCAGTACCGCTTGCCGCGCCCGGTGCTCGATGCCGAGGTACAGCGCATTGTGGACCTGGGCGTGCGTATTCACTACCACACCAAGGTCTCCAACGTGCTGGAGTCCAAGCTGGAGGGCGGGTTTGACGCCGTCTTTCTGGCGGTCGGGGCCCACATTGCCAAGCGCGCCTTCATTCCGGCCGGTGACTCGGCCAAAGTGCTGGACGCGGTCGCGGTGCTGCGCTCCATGGAAGGCGAAGACAAGCCCATGCTGGGGCGCCGGGTGGTGGTCTATGGTGGCGGCAATACCGCGCTTGATGTGGCACGCACCGCCAAGCGCCTGGGCGCCAGCGAGGCCATCATCGTCTACCGGCGCAACCGCGAGAAGATGCCGGCGCACGACTTCGAGGTGGAGGAAGCGCTGCAGGAAGGCGTGCTGATCAAGTGGCTGTCCACCATCAAGCAGGCGGGCCAATCCTCCATCACCGTTGAGAAAATGGCACTCGACGACAAGGGCTTTCCGCAGCCCACCGGTGAGTTCGAGACCCTGGCGGCCGACTCGGTGGTGCTGGCGCTGGGGCAGGATGTGGACCTCTCCTTGATCGAGGGTGTGCCGGGACTGACCGTCGAGGACGGCGTGGTGCAGGTCAATCCCCAGATGATGACCGGCCACGCCGGCATCTTTGCCGGCGGCGACATGGTGCCGGCCGAGCGCAACGTGACGGTGGCGATTGGCCACGGCAAGAAAGCCGCGCGCAACATCGACGCCTGGCTGCGCGCTGCCGTGTACCAGCCCGCGCCCAAGCATGAGTTGGCCGGTTTTGACAAGCTCAACCCCTGGTACTACAGCGACGCGCCCAAGACGGTGCGGCCCATGCTAGACCTCATCCGGCGCCAATCCACCTTCGAGGAAGTGCAGGGCGGGCTCGATGAAGGCAACGCATTGTTCGAGGCGCGGCGTTGCCTGTCATGCGGCAACTGCTTTGAATGCGACAACTGCTACGGTGTCTGTCCTGACAACGCCGTCATCAAGCACGGGACGGGCCGGGGCTTTGATTTCAATTACGATTACTGCAAGGGCTGCGGCATCTGTGCCGCCGAATGTCCATGCGGCGCCATTAAGATGGTGGCGGAAGACATTTGAAACAATTAAACACAACCAGGAGTTTTCACCATGTTCAAGCACATCCTCGTTCCGGTCGACGGTTCCGCCACCGCGCAACTGGCGGTTGAGAAGGCCATAGGTTTGGCCAAGGCGTTTGGTGCCCGCGTCACCGCCATTTTTGTCATCGATCCCTACCCGTTTACCGGGGTCGGGACCGATTTTGCCTATGGCCAAGCCGAGTATCTGAGTGCCGCCACGGCCGAGGCCAATGCCGCCATCAAGGCGACCAAGGACGCATTCGCGGCCGCCGGTGTCGGCGTGGAGACCTCGGTGGTCGAAGCGAACGCCCCCTGGCGCGGTGTGGTGCAGGCGGCCGAATCGGTGCAGGCCGATCTGATTGTGATGGGCTCGCACGGCCGCAGTGGCCTGGAAAAGCTGGTGTTGGGCAGTGTCACGCAAGCCGTTCTGGCACACACCCACCTGCCCATTCTGGTGGTGCGCGACTGAACCGGTTTTAACCCTTAGCCGCACTGCCCGACATAGCCACAGGCGGTGCAAAAATCACAGCCGTCCTTGTGAATGACGGTGGGGTTGCCGCACTCGGGGCAGACTTTGCCGGCCATGGTGCTGGGCGTGCCCTGATTTTTGGGAGCGTCTAGCACACCCATGTCGCGCAGCGGAAAACCGTTCTCGTCCAGCACGCCGAGCATGGCGTAGCGGTGAATGATCAGGCGCGCGATGTAGGCCACGGTGGAGGGCCAGGTCTGCTGGCGGCGTTCACCGCGCGGCAAACCGGGCACGAAGGCCATGAAATGACCCAGGGGCTCGGCGTAGTTCAGCAGCTTGCGCAACTTCATGCCGATCCAGGCCGGGTCGATCACCCGCATGTCGAGTGACAGCAGCCGGGC
>JAKFXU010000505.1 GCA_021731215.1 Rhodoferax sp. | reverse complement strand
GACGGATAGCAGAAATTAATGGCCTCAAATTCAACCGTGCTACCGGCAGTTTGAATCGGAACGGGCAGCGGATGGGTGGGTGAGCTAATCGGCGAGCGGCTGCCCAGCAACTCCATCAGCCGCTCGGTGGCGCCGGCGGCGCGCAACAAGTCGCCATAGACCTCGCCCAGAATCGCGAAGGCGCTGGCCAGGATGATGACGTAGACCACGGTCTGGCCCAGATGGCCGGCACTGATGCGCCCCGCCGTCACTGCCTGCGTGCCCTGGTACAAGCCCCACAGCAGGGCCGCCGAGGTGGCGATGATGATGAAGGCCACCAGCACCGAGCGGGCCCGCGTGCGCCGCACCGCGGTGTTGAAGGCGTCGGCGGTGGAGGCGTTGAAGCGCGCCGCTTCGCGGCCCTCGGCGGTGTAGCTTTGCACCACCGGGATGGCGTTGAGCACCTCGGCCGCAATCGCGCTCGAATCCGCCACCCGGTCCTGGCTGGCGCGCGACAGCTTGCGCACGCGGCGGCCAAACCACAGGGAAGGCAGCACGATCAGCAGCAGCACCCCCAGCACCTGAAACATGACATAGGGGTTGGTCCAGATCAGCATGGCCAGGGCGCCCAGGCCCATCACCGTATTGCGCAAGCCCATCGAGAGCGAGGAGCCGACCACGGTTTGCACCAGCGTGGTGTCGGCCGACAGGCGCGACAGCACTTCGCCGGTCTGGGTGGTCTCGAAGAACTCGGGGCTTTGCTGCAGCACGTGGCCATACACGGCGTTGCGCAAATCGGCGGTCACGCGCTCACCGAGCCAGCTCACCATGTAAAAACGGCCGGCGGAAAACAGGCCCAAGGCGACGGCGACGGCAAAGAGGGCGGCAAAGTGCTGGCGCAGCGCCATCAGCTGCGCGCCTGGGTCGGCCTGGCTCAGCCCGCCGTCGATCAGGCTGCGCAGCGCCAGCGGAAACGCCAGCGTCGCCAGCGCCGCCAGCACCAGAAACAGCAGCGCCAGCCCGATGCGGCCCCGGTACGGGCGCAGGAACGGCAGCAGGCCGGAGAGCGATTTGGGGTTTTGTGATTGGGTGCGTTCGCTGGTCATGGTGGTCCAGGTGGGGCCTTGCAGCATACAACGCCAGACGATTGACAGCGCTACAACTGCAGCCGCAGCGGGCTGGCGTAGCCGGTCATTTCCAGGTAGCCGCGCCCGACCCGTTTGCCATGGCTGTCAAACAACTCGCTCAAACCCTCCCAGTAAATGGCGCCGGTGGAGGTGCGGCTGTCGAGCTCCTGGTTGTCGATGACGGCCTTGACGGTGTAGAAGTCGGCCAGCGCGCCGTGTGCGCTGTTGATTCGCACCCGCCATTCCACCGGGTAGCGGGCCTGGGTCGAAGGGCTGGTCCAACTGCGCAGCGGCTGGAACCACACTTCACCACGGTTGAAGACGTGCGGCGCTGCGCCCATGGCCGGGTGGCGAAACGAGCCGCCATCCCACAGTGCGTTGCCGGCTTGGTCGCGCAGGCGAAAGGCGGTCAGGGCGCTGCCGTCCAACAGGTTGATGCCGATCCAGTCCCAGCCCACCGCCAGCGGGTGCAGCAGCGCCTGGCTCCATTCGTGGTCGAGCCAGGCCGTGCCCTGCACCGGCACCTGCCTGCCCGCCAAAGCCAGTGTGCCTGTGGCCTGCAACTGCGGCAGGCTGTAGTAATAACTGGCCTGCTGCTCCTGCGGTCCCTTGCGCGACAGGCCCTGATCGCCTTGCAGCAGCAGTGGCTGGGTTTCAGTCAATGCCAGTTCGAAGCGAAATTCGTCGCTCGCAGCCACCGCCCGGTACTGCTGGTCGCCACGAACCAGCGACCAGTCGCGCAGGGTGATGGCGGTGTCTTGCTCGCTGGCCTGGGCCACGCCAAAGCCTTGGCGCGCAATGCGCTGGTCGTGCCACAGTTTTTTGCCGCTCACATCGGTCACGGCGGCATGGGCAAAGATTAGCTGTTTGGCGGCAAAGGCCGACTTCATGCCTTGGGTGGCTTGCACGCGCGAGCGGAAAAACGTCAGTTGAAAGCCGAACTCGCGCTCGCCCGAAGCTGAGCCAGAGCGTAAGTGTCCCGTGACGTACCACCACTCAATCGAGAAGTCGGGGTGGCTGCCCAGGTCGCGCGGAAACTGCAGCGCAGGCCGCTCCAGCGCGTGGGCCTGGAGCGGCCACAGCGGCGCGCTCAGGCTGGCCGCCAGCAGGCGTCGGCGCAGCAGGTCAGGCGGCATGGGTGGTGCGCCCGGTTCAGGCCAACGCGGCCTTGATGCGCGCCATCGCCGCCGTGCAATCGCCCAAATGCTGCTGCACCCAGGCGGGATCATGGTAGTTCGGCAGGTAGCGTTCGCCGGCATCGCACAGCAGCGAGAGAATGGAGCCCGGCTGGCCTTGCGCGCGCATCTCGCCAGCCAGGGTCAGCATGCCGATGAAGTTGGTGCCGGTGGACGGTCCCACCTTGCGCCCCAGCAGGCCAGACAGCACGCGCATGGCGGCCACTGAATCCAGGTCACTGACCTCCAGCATGCGGTCGACCAGGCTGCGGATGAAGCTGGCTTCGACCCGCGGGCGGCCAATGCCTTCAATGCGCGAGCCGGGCCCGGTCAGTGTGGCGTCGCCGCTGCGGTGGTAGGCGCCAAACACCGAGCCCTGCGGGTCGGGCACACAGAGCTGGCTGGCGTGGCGCTGGTAACGCACATAGCGGCCTATGGTTGCGCTGGTGCCGCCGGTGCCCGCGCCGACCACGATCCAGCGCGGTATGGGATGGCGTTCGCGCGCCATCTGGCTGAACATGCTCTGGGCAATGTTGTTGTTGCCACGCCAGTCGGTGGCGCGCTCGGCAAACGTGAACTGGTCCATGTAGTGGCCACCGGCTTGCCGTGCCAACGAGTGCGCCACGTCATAGACCTGCGCGGCCTTGTCCACCAAGTGGCAGCGCCCGCCATAAAACTCGATTTGCGTAATTTTCTCGGGCGAGGTGCTGCGCGGCATCACGGCCACAAAGGGCAAACCCAGCAGCCGCGCAAAGTAGGCTTCGCTGACGGCCGTGGAGCCGCTGGAGGCTTCCACCACGGTCGAGCCCTGGTGCAGCCAGCCGTTGCACAGCGCATACAAAAAAAGTGAACGCGCCAGCCGGTGTTTGAGGCTGCCGGTGGGGTGGGTCGATTCGTCCTTCAAATAGAGGTCGATGCCGTGCCGGGCGAATGAGGGCAGGTTCAGGGGAATCAGGTGGGTGTCGGCGCTGCGCTGGTAATCGGCTTCAATCAGCGCGACGGCAGTACTCAGCCAGGAGGTGGGAGCGGTGTTCATGGTGGGTGGTGAGGCTTTAGATGCGCCCCATCACGTGCACCGGCGCTTCGATGATGTTTTGCAGCACCGTCAGGTGCGCCCACAGGTTGAAGTGCTGGAACACCATCGCCAGCTTGGTGCGCATGCGCTGCAGCCGCCTGGGGTCCACGGCATTCAACTCGCCGTTGGGCCCGGCGGCCAGCTTCAGCTCCTCACCGGCCACCAGGATGCGGCCCTGGTGCGGCTTCTCCAGCAGATTGATGCAGCGCAGAAACGTGCTTTTGCCCGAGCCCGAGCTGCCAATGATGCTGATCACGTCGCCGGCGTGGGCGGTCAGCGACACGCCCTTGAGCACCTCGTTGCTGCCAAAGCGCTGGTGGATGT
>JAKFXU010000506.1 GCA_021731215.1 Rhodoferax sp. | reverse complement strand
GCTGGTAGGTATAACGATGAATATCCCCCTCCACCCGGCGCGACACGACCTCGCCCTCGCCATGGTGGCGCTCGGCAAACTCGATCAGCGTGGAGATCAATAACGGGTGGTTTTGCATCAATCCGAGCATGAAACAACTCCTGAAAAGTGGTGAAACTGAACCGGCATGGTACTTCGGTTTTCAGGCAACTGAAGGCACTCCCCCGCTGCGACACCGGCAGCGGCGACCCCCATTTCGTATCATCGAGCCTGCCGTGATCAACCCAATGTGAGGCGGCGCCCTGATTTTTGCAAAACTTGTTTTTCCCTTGTCCATGTTTCCCAGCACCACTTCGTCAAGGTCGCGTTTTCTCGCGACGCAATCCTGGTTCGCCCGTCTGCCGCTTTCAACTCAAACGCGGGTGGGCGAACAGGTCTTGTGCACGAAAGGCAAAAAGGGCGACGTGCTGCTGCACGCCAACACGCCGGTGGAGGGCTGCTATGCGGTGTTGTCCGGCCTGGTCAAATTGCAGAGTGTTCCGGTGAAGGGGCGCTCATCGACTTTTCTGGGCGTGGCTTGCGGCGACTGGTTCGGAGAGGGATCGGCGCTGAAGACCGAGCCGCGCCGCTATGAGGTCGTCGCCCTGCGCGACACCGAGTTGCTGTGCCTGCCACGCTCCGAGTTTGACCAACTGCGCGCCACCAGCATCGAGTTCAACCAGTTCCTGGTCAAGCAACTGAATCTTCGTGTCGGTCAGGCCATGGCACTGATTGAGGCCAGCCGTCTGCGCACGCCCGAGCAGCGTGTCGCGCTTTCTCTGAGCCCCCTGTTCTGGAGCCGGACCCGCAAACTCAGCCTGTCGCAAGACGAACTGGCCAATCTGGTCGGAATTTCGCGCCAGACCACCAACCGGGCGCTGCAGTCACTGGCGCAACGCGGCTTGGTGACGCTGGAATTCGGTCGGGTGGACATTGCCGACCACGAGGCGCTGACCCGCTTCATTTTTTCAAGCTCCGAATAGCCGGGACTGCCAGCCCCCGGCGCGCCGCGCCGCACCGATAACCTTGCAGGCTCTGGGCCTGGCGGCACTGCGAGACAATCCGGCCATGACCACGGCCCCGCACTGCCCCGGCAATCTCGACCTGGGATTGAGCTGGCACAACAGTTTTGTCCAACTGGGCGAAGATTTCTACATCCATCTCTCGCCCCAGCCGCTGCCGGCGCCCTACTGGGTCGGCCAAAGCCGCTTGCTGGCCCGTGAACTGGGTCTGCACCCGTCCTGGCTGGCATCACCCGAGCTGCTGCAGGCTGTTTCCGGCAACCGCCCAATCGCCGGCACACAGCCCCTGGCCAGCGTCTACAGCGGCCACCAATTTGGCCAGTGGGCCGGCCAGTTGGGTGACGGCCGGGCGATTCTGTTGGGCGAGACCAGCAGCGGGATGGAACTGCAGCTCAAAGGCGCCGGCCGCACGCCCTATTCCCGCATGGGCGACGGGCGTGCCGTGCTGCGTTCCAGCATCCGCGAATTCCTGTGCAGCGAAGCGATGCAGGGGCTGGGCATTCCCACCTCGCGCGCACTGTGCGTGACCGGATCGGACTTAGCCGTTCGACGCGAAACCATCGAGACCGCGGCGGTGGTGACGCGGGTGGCGCCCAGCTTCGTGCGCTTCGGCCACTTCGAGCATTTTTCATACAACGGCCAGCCTGCGCAGCTCAAAGCCCTGGCCGACTACGTGATTGACCGCTTTTACCCGGAATGCCGCTCAAGTGACAAATTTGACCGCAACCCGTACGCCGCCTTGCTGGAGGCCGTGAGCGAACGCACGGCAAAAATGGTGGCGCAATGGCAGGCGGTCGGGTTTTGCCATGGCGTCATGAACACCGACAACATGAGCATGCTGGGCCTGACCATCGACTACGGCCCGTTCCAGTTTCTGGACGCCTTCAACCCCGATCACATTTGCAACCACTCCGACACCGAAGATCGCTACGCTTTCAACAAGCAGCCCAACATCGCCTACTGGAACCTGTTTTGCCTGGGGCAGGCACTGCTGCCGCTGATTGGGGAGCAACAACTCGCCATCGCCGCGCTCCAATCGTATAAAACCGTGTTCCCTGCTGCGTTTGACAAACAGATGCGCGCCAAGCTCGGCTTCACCGAACCACCAAGTGGCACCGCCCCGACGGATCGGGCCCTGATTGACGACATCCTGCAGTTGCTGGCCCGGAACCGGGTTGACTACACCCTGTTCTGGCGCCGTCTGAGTCATTCCAGCGCGGGCACCGACACGGCGCTGGTGCGTGATCTGTTTCTGGACCGGCCCGCCCTGGATGCCTGGCTGCTGCGCTATGCCGAGCGGCTTGCGCCCACGCCACGGCCGCGGGTGGCCGACTTGATGCTAAAAACCAACCCGAAGTTTGTGTTGCGCAATCATCTGGGCGAACTGGCCATCAAGGCCGCGAAACTTAAAGACTTTTCTGAAGTCAACACCTTGCTGACCCTGCTTGAATCCCCGTTCGAGGAACATCCCGGTTTTGAGGCCTACGCCGACTTTCCCCCCGCCTGGGCCAGCAGCATCGAGATCAGTTGCAGTTCCTGATCCATAGAGCGCGGCAGCAGCAGAAAGGAATCCCTGTTAATGAGTTACAAAATTGTAAAAACTGATGCTCAATGGCAATCCATCCTGAAGCAAAAAGGGGCCGAGCCGATGGCCTTTGCCGTCACGCGCCAGCAAGCCACCGAACGCGCCTACAGCGGCGAGCTCGAGCGCACCACGGCCGCCGGCATTTACCGCTGTATTTGCTGCGACCAGCCCCTGTTCGATGCCAGCGCCAAATTCGAGTCGCACTGCGGCTGGCCGAGCTACTCGCAGCCCCTCGATGCGGCGGCGCTCGCCACCCAGGTCGATGGCAAACTGCGCATGACACGCACCGAGGTGCACTGTGCCGACTGCGGCGCGCACCTGGGCCATGTGTTTGAAGACGGCCCTGCCCCCACCGGTCTGCGCTATTGCATCAACTCGGCTTCGTTAAACTTCAGCCCTACATGAAAATACTGATCGACTTCTTCCCCATCCTGCTGTTTTTTGGCGCTTACAAGCTGTACGACATCTATGTCGGCACCGGCGTGCTGATGGCCGCCACCGTGGTTCAGATGGCCCTGATTTACAGCATCGACCGCAAATTGCAGACCATGCACAAGATCACGCTGGCGCTGATCCTTATTTTTGGCACCTTGACGCTGGTGCTGCAGGACGAGCGCTTCATCAAATGGAAGCCCACCGTGCTGTACGCGGCCATGGCCATCGGCCTGGCGGTAGCGGTATGGCTCATGCGCAAAAATTTTCTCAAGCTGCTGCTGGGCAGCCAGATGGAGCTGCCCGACCCGGTGTGGCGACGACTCAACGTGCTCTGGGTGGCGTATTGCGCTTTCATGTCGCTCATCAATGCCTACGTGGCGTATTACTACAGCACCGAGGCCTGGGTCAACTTCAAGCTGTGGGGCTATGCCTTTCCGCTGGCCTTCATCATCGGCCAGGGCTTCTATATTGCGCGCTACCTCAAATCCGACGAACCCAAGGCCCAGGACCGATCACTATGACGCCCACCCCCCTGCCCCAAGCGCCCACCGCGCAGCAACTCGAACAGCGTTTGCGCGCAACCCTGCAGCCGATTGCGCTGGAGGTCATCGACGAGAGCTTTC
>JAKFXU010000077.1 GCA_021731215.1 Rhodoferax sp. | reverse complement strand
GTACAGGAGTCGGTGCCAACGCTGCCCTTGCCGGCCCCGTTCGACCTGACCGACATCCAGCCCCTGAGCCTGTTCCGCTCCGACATCACCCGCTCCACCGATACCGCCGACACCCTGCTCAAACGCCTGGGGGTCGATGATGCGGCGGCGGCGGCGTTCCTGCGCTCGGATGCCACGGCGCGCCAGGTGCTGCTGGGGCGCAGCGGCCGCAACGTCACGGCCGAGGCCAGCGAGCACAACACCCTGCTCAAGCTCAGCGCCCGCTGGAGCCCCGAAGACAATGGCAACTTCAAGCGCCTGGTGCTGGAAAAAACGCCGCAGGGATTTGCGTCGCGGATCGAAGACGCCGCCCTGACTGCGTCCACCCGGCTGGCCAGCGGCACCATCCAGACCTCGCTGTTCGCCGCCACCGACGACGCCAAAATTCCAGATGCGATTGCGACTCAGGTGGCCGAGATTTTCTCGGGCGATATTGATTTCCACCGCGCCCTGCGCAAGGGCGACCGCTTTTCCATCGTCTATGAAACCCTGGAGGGCGATGGCGAACCGCTGCGCAGCGGGCGCGTGTTGAGCGCCGAATTCGTCAACAACGGCAAGACCTTCCAGGCCCTGTGGTTCCAGGAACCGGTGGCGGGCAGCAAGGGCGGCTACTACGCGCCGGACGGCCAGAGCCTGCGCCGGGCCTTTCTGGCCTCGCCGATGGAATTCTCCCGACTGAGCAGCGGCTTCAAAATGCGTTTTCACCCGATTCTGAAAACCATGAAGGCCCACCTGGGGGTCGATTACGCGGCACCGACCGGCACCCCGGTGCGCAGCGTGGGCGATGGCGTGGTCGAATTTGCCGGTGTCCAGAATGGTTTCGGCAACGTGGTTTTTGTCAATCACGGCAAGCAGAACACCACGGTTTACGCCCACCTGAGCCGCATCAACGTGCGCAAAGGCCAGAGCGTGAGCCAGGGCCAGAACATCGGCGCCGTCGGCGCTACCGGCTGGGCCACCGGTCCGCATCTGCATTTTGAATTCCGCGTCAATGGCCAACACCGCGACCCCCTGACGCTGGCGCGCCAAAGCGAGGCGGTGCCGGTGAGCGCAGCCGCCAAGCCCGTGTTTGACCGCTTCGCGTCCGAAGCCCGGCTGGCGCTCGCGGCGGCGGCCTCCATGCAGCAAAGCAATGCCCAGTAAGCGGCACTGGCGTTGAGACCAGGTGTCTGAACTCTTTGTCGGCCTCATGTCTGGCACTTCGCTGGACGGGGTGGACGGGGTTCTGGCTGACTTTTCCGGCCCCCGCCTGCGCGTGCTGGCCCACGCCAGCGCACCCCTGTCACAGCCCTTGACCCAGGAACTGCTGGCACTCAACACGCCCGGCCCCAATGAATTGCACCGCGCCGCGCTGGCGGCCAATGCCCTGGTGCGTGTTTACGCCAACGTGCTGGCCCAGTTGCTGGAACAGTCAGGCCTTGACAAAGGGCAGGTCAGCGCCATCGGCGCGCATGGCCAGACCGTGCGCCACCAGCCGCAGGCCTTTGACGGCATTGGCTACACCCTGCAACTCAACAACCCGGCCCTGCTGGCGGAACTGAGCGGCATTGATGTCGTCGCCGATTTCCGCAGCCGTGACGTCGCCGCCGGTGGGCAAGGCGCGCCGCTGGTGCCGGGCTTTCACCAATGCGTGTTTGGCCGCCCGGGCGAAACCATCGCCGTGCTCAATCTGGGCGGCATTTCCAACCTCACCGTGCTGGGCCCGCAACTGGCGCACAACGTGCTGGGCTTTGACTGCGGCCCCGGCAATGCACTGATCGACGCCTGGTGCCAACAGCAGCGCGGCCAGCCCTTTGACGCCGACGGTGCCTGGGCCGCCAGCGGCCGGGTTCAGGCTGACTTGCTGGCCGCCCTGCTCAATGAGCCCTATTTTAGCCAGCCGGCCCCCAAGAGCACCGGGCGCGACCTGTTCAACCCGAGCTGGCTGGCCGGCAAGCTGGCAGCATTCACCGCCATGGCCGCGGCCGATGTGCAAGCCACCCTGACCGAGCTGACTGCCAGTGTCTGCGCCGCCGGCGTCAAGCACCATGGGCCGGACAGTAAAACCCTGATTGTGTGTGGCGGTGGCGCCTACAACGGCCACCTGATGCAGCGCCTGCAAGCGCATCTGCCGTCGCTGCGCGTCAGCTCCTCGCAAGCCCACGGCCTGCCGCCCCTGCAGGTGGAAGCAGCCGCCTTTGCCTGGCTGGCGCGCAAGACCGTGTTACGCCAAACCGCCAGCCTGCAAAAAGTAACGGGCGCCCGAGGCGCCCGCGTACTGGGTGCAATCTACCCGGCCTGAGCCGGGTTGACCCGCTCAGGCTGAGAAGCTGGAGCCGCAGCCGCAGGTGGACTGGGCGTTGGGGTTCTTGATCACAAACTGCGCTCCCTGCAGGTCTTCCTTGTAATCAATTTCAGCCCCCAGCAGATACTGGTAACTCATGGCGTCGATCAACAGCGAGACACCATTCTTGGTCATGGTGGTGTCGTCTTCATTGGTGATTTCATCAAACGTGAAACCATACTGGAAGCCGGAACAGCCGCCGCCCTGCACGAACACGCGCAATTTCAGATCCGGGTTGCCTTCTTCGGCAATCAGATCGGCCACCTTGGCGGCGGCGCTGTCGGTGAACAGAATCGGGCTCGGCATTTCAGTCTGGATGTTTTCTGCGACGGCACTCATGGTTTACTCCGTTAAATTTGGCTTCTCGAATAGTACAGCAATTCGCTCAAGAATTCAGCTAGCTGTTATTTGCCGCTAGTTTGAGTGTGGGTTTTTCCTCCACGCCCGGCACCGGTCGCAATTGCCCGGCGACCATGGCGCCCTGGTGCATTTCGAGCGCGGTGTAATGCACGTCGCCGTGGATGCGGGCCTTGGGCTGCAACTCGAGCAGAACATGGGCGTACACCGGCCCATTGACCGCGCCATTGATGATGATGTGATCGGCATGGATTTCGCCCGTCACCGTCGCCGTTTCTGAAATGACCAGAATGCTGGCCTGATCGAGCCGCGCGCTGATGTTGCCGACCAGCGTGCCATCGACCCGCAAACCCTCGCAAAACCGGATATTGCCGTCAATCTGACTGCACTGGGCAATCAGGCTCTTGATGGGGGGCTGTTTTTTCTTGCTGAACATGTCGAGACCTTTGACTGGATTGAACACTGCTTGCGACTATAGCTTGATCGATTGCTCGGCCTTGGTGGCCGAACCCTCCAGCACTTTGGCCGTAACCCCCTTGATCACGGCCTGCGCTGGCAGCTCGAACACACCCTCCATGCGGCCGTACTGCTTCAAGGTGAAGGCTTGAGGCCCGCCTGCTAAGGCCGCGCTCCAGGGCTTGCCATTGCGCAGCCCGGTAAAACTCAGCTCCAGGCGCCCGCTGAACTCCGGCGCATTCTTGCCGGCCTGAATCACCAACACCTGCCATTTTATTTCCCGCCCATCGCGCAGCTCGGCCTGCAAGCCGCGGATGGCAATGCCACTGGCCCCGGACATCGGTATCAATTTTTCAAAAAAACCCAAATCAGCGCGCAGTGCCCGGTTATCGGCTTCAAGTTGCCGGTTCTGGGCCAGCAGCCCCTGCTGCGCCACCTTTTCCGAGGTCAGCAGGGTGTCGGCGGTGTTGGCGATCAACTGCGCCTTGTCGCGCGCCTCTTTAAGCGTGGCAACTT
>JAKFXU010000078.1 GCA_021731215.1 Rhodoferax sp. | reverse complement strand
GACCGCACCGGCACCGGCACCAAAAGCGTGTTCGGCTACCAGATGCGCTTCGATCTGAACGAGGGCTTTCCGCTGGTCACCACCAAGAAGGTGCACCTGCGCTCCATCATCCAGGAACTGCTGTGGTTTCTGACCGGCTCCAGCAACAACAACTGGCTCAAAGAGCGCGGCGTCTCGATCTGGGACGAATGGGCGCGGCCCGATGGTGACCTGGGCCCGGTCTATGGCGTGCAGTGGCGCAGTTGGCCGACACCCGACGGTGGTCATATCGACCAGATCGCCGAGGTCATCAAGACGCTCAAGAGCAACCCGGACTCGCGCCGCATTATTGTGAGCGCCTGGAACGTGGCCGAGCTCGACCAGATGGCGCTGATGCCCTGCCATTGCTTCTTTCAGTTCTACGTGGCGCCGGCTGGCGCAGCGGGCGAAAAAGCCCGGCTCAGTTGCCAGTTGTACCAGCGCAGCGCCGACATCTTTCTGGGCGTGCCCTTCAACATCGCCAGCTACGCGCTCTTGACCCACATGGTGGCGCAGCAATGCGATCTGGCTGTGGGCGATTTCATCTGGACCGGCGGCGACTGCCACATCTACCGCAACCACGCCGAGCAGGTGGCGCTGCAACTGAGCCGTGCGCCGCTGCCCTACCCCCTGCTGCAGATCAAGCGCCGGCCGGCGTCGATCTTCGACTACGAGTACCAGGACTTCGAGGTCGTCGGCTACCAATGCCACCCGGCCATCAAGGCAGCGGTGGCGGTGTGATCAGCCGCCGCCAGGGCCTGACCCTGCTGGCCCTGACGCTGATGTGGGGCGTCAACTGGCCGATGATGAAACTCTCGCTGCGCGAACTCACGCCGCTGTATTTTCGCGCCCTGACCATGAGCTGCGGGGCGCTCTGGCTCTATGCCTTCTACCGCGCGCGTGGTTTGCGCATGTTGCCGGCGGGCCGGGAGTGGCGCTCCGTCATCACGCTGGGCCTGCCCAATATGCTGGGCTGGCACACCATGTCAATTCTGGGTGTCAAGGAGCTGGCGTCCGGGCGGGCCGCCATTCTGGGCTTCACCATGCCGATCTGGACGGTGTTGATTGGCATCCTGTTTCTGGGTGAAAAGCTCACGCGCCGCGTTGCCTTCGCCGCAGTCGCGGTGGCGGTGGCCATCACGCTGCTGATCTCGCATGAATTCACCGCCCTGGCCGGGCGCCCGCTGGGCATTGTCTGGATGGAAATTGCGGCGGTACTCTGGGCCATTGGCACACTGATGATGCGCCGCGCCAAGCTGACGCTGCCAGTCGAGACGCTGACGGTGTGGATGATGATTCTGGCCAGCCTGTGCCTGTGGGTCATCGCCTGGCTCAGTGAACCCTGGCCGGTCTGGCGGTTTTCCAGCGCCATGTGGATCAGCCTGGTTTACGGTGTCTTCATCAACTACGGCTTTGCCCAGATCATCTGGGCCGGGCTGGCGCGCAATCTGCCGCCAGCCACCAGCGCCATGAGCATCATGGCGGTGCCGCTGGTGGGCACCCTGTCGGCCACCCTGATCGTCGGCGAGACGCCCCAATGGCAGGATTTTGCCGCCATCGTGTTTGTGATGGCTGCCATTGCGGCGGTCTTGATTCCGCCACGGCATTAACTGAAAACTCTATGACATTGCACCTGATCTTTGCCCGCGCCGCCAATGGCGTGATCGGCCACCACAACAGCCTGCCCTGGCATCTGCCCGAGGACATGGCGCACTTCAAGCGCACCACGCTGGGCTGCCCGGTGATCATGGGGCGCAAAACCTGGGACTCGCTGCCCGCGCGGTTTCGGCCACTGCCGGGACGGCTCAACATTGTCCTGACCCGCCGGGAAGACTGGCAAGCTGAGGGTGCGACACGCGCAGGATCGATTGAACAAGCCATGGCCCAATGCCCTCCCGAGAGCGATGCCTGGGTCATCGGCGGCGCCGAGGTCTACGCCCAGGCCTTGCCGCTGGCCGCAAGCGCCGTGGTGACGGAGATTGAGGCGGACTATGCAGGCGACGCTTTTGCGCCAGTGTTCGGGCCGGAATGGGCCGAAACGGCACGCGAGCGGCAGGTCTCGGCCACCGGACTGGCTTTCAGCTTTGTGACCTATCGCAAAAAACCCTTGGCCGGACAAACCACACCGTTGACTTGAGCAAATCATGAAACTCGCCACCTGGAACATCAACTCCCTGACCGTGCGGCTGCCACAGGTGCTCGATTGGCTCGCCGCCAATCCGGTCGATGTGCTGGCGCTGCAGGAACTCAAAATGACCGACGACAAGTTTCCGGTCGACGCCATCAAGCAGGCCGGCTATCACGCCCAGTTTTTCGGCCAGAAGACCTACAACGGGGTGGCGCTGCTCTCAAGCACACCGGCCACCGAGGTGGTGAAGAATATTCCGGGTTTTGCCGACGATATGGCGCGCTCAATCAGCGCCAATATCGGTGGCGTGCGGGTCATTGGCGCCTATTTCCCCAACGGTCAGGAGCCCGGCAGCGACAAGTTTGAATACAAGCTGAGCTGGCTCAAGGGCCTGCGCCTGTGGCTGCGCGAAGAACTCGCGACACACCCCAAACTGGTGCTCATGGGTGACTACAACATCACCTTTGACGACGCCGACGTCTGGGATCCGGTCGGCCTGAAGGACACTATCCACTGCACCGAGGAAGAGCGCTACGAGTTGCGCGCGCTGCTTGCCATGGGCCTGCACGACGCCTTCCGGCTGTTCAAGCAGCCCGACAAAAGCTACTCGTGGTGGGACTATCGCGACTTCAGTTTTCGGCGCAACCGGGGGCTGCGCATCGACCACATTCTGGTCAGCAGCGCGCTCAAGCCGCTGGTGACGTCCTGTGTGATTGACAAGACACCGCGCAAGAATGAGCGACCCAGCGATCACGCCCCGGTGCTGCTGGAACTGGGACCGGTCTAGACTGGCCCCCACGCTTGTCACTTCGTGTACTGCGCTGCCCCCCCCGAGGGGGCTTGCCTTGCTTGGGGCGGCCCGGCGCGGCGGCTAGACCCTCAGCCCAGGCCGCTCGGGCCAGCGGCAGTCAACTGCCCGCTGGCAAGCGCCGCAGCGCACAGCGCGTCGGCCGATCCAGGTGGGCCAAACAGATAACCCTGGTAGGCATGGCAACCCTGGGCGGCCAGAAAATCGCGCTGGGCTTTGGTTTCCACCCCCTCGGCGATCACCGTCAGGCCCAGGCTTTGGGCCAGGGCGACAATGGTCTTGACAATGGCGGCATCGTTGCTCTCGGAGAACAGATCGCGCACAAAGGACTGGTCGATCTTGAGCTGGTCCAACGGCAAACGCTTGAGGTAGGACAGCGAGGAGTAGCCGGTGCCGAAGTCGTCCAGTGAGAAGCCGACGCCGCTGGTCTTGAGGGCACTCATTTTGTCAATGATGTCTTGCACGTCGTCGGCCAGCAGGCTCTCGGTCAACTCGAGCTTGAGTTTGAGCGGATTGGCGCCGCTGTCAGCGAGCACCTTGAGCACCTGGGCCACAAAGTCGGGCTGGCGAAACTGACGCGCACTGACATTCACCGCCAGGCTCAGGTGGGCTGTGACCGGGCGACTGGCCCAGGCCACCAGTTGGGCACAGGCGGTTTCCAGCACCCATTGCCCGAGCGCCAGGATCAGTCCGGTTTCCTCCGCCAGCGGGATGAACGCGGCGGTCGACACCAGGCC
>JAKFXU010000225.1 GCA_021731215.1 Rhodoferax sp. | reverse complement strand
CGCCATCATGGAAGCGGCGCAGGAGACCGACAGCCCGGTCATCCTGCAGGCCTCGGCCGGCGCGCGCAAATACGCCGGTGAGGCCTATCTGCGCCACATGATGCTGGCAGCGGTTGAGTCGCACCCCGATATTCCGGTGGTGGTGCACCAGGACCACGGCACCTCGGCGGCCGTGTGCGTGCAGTCGATCCGCTCCGGCTTCACCAGCGTCATGATGGACGGCTCGCTCATGACCGACGGCAAGACGCCCGCCAGCTACGAGTACAACGTCGGCATCACGCGCCGCGTCTGCGAGATAGCGCACCCGATTGGCGTCTCGGTCGAAGGCGAATTGGGTTGTCTGGGATCGCTTGAATCCGGCGAAGCGGGGGAAGAAGACGGCATTGGCGCCGAAGGCAAACTGACGCATGACATGATGCTGACCGACCCGGTGCAGGCCAAGGACTTTGTCGAAAAAACCGGCGTCGACGCGCTGGCAATTGCCATCGGCACCAGCCACGGCGCCTACAAGTTCACGCGCAAGCCTACCGGCGACATTCTGGCCATGGACCGCATCGTGGCCATCCATGCGCAGATACCCAACACCCATCTGGTCATGCACGGCAGCTCCAGCGTGCCGCAGGAGTGGCTGGCCATCATCCGCCAGTTTGGCGGCGACATCAAGGAGACCTACGGCGTGCCGGTGGAAGAAATCCAGCGCGGCATCCAGAGCGGTGTGCGCAAGATCAACATCGACACCGACATCCGCCTGGCCATGACCGGCGCCATGCGCCAGTTGTTCGCCCAACAGCCCAGCGAGTTCGATCCGCGCAAGGCGCTGCTGGCCGCCAAGAACGCGGCGCGCGGCATTGTCAAGGCACGCTATGAGGCCTTCGGCTGCGCCGGCATGGCCAGCCGCATCAAGCCGCTGCCTCTCGATTTGATGGCGGCGCGTTACCGGTAACGGTTGGTGTCTGGCTAAACGCGGCTGGCGCCTCAAACAACGCCAGCCCTGATCCGCCCAGCCCTCGGTACGCTCATTGCACCATATCGGAGACCATATGCCAATGCAGTTAGACGCGCTCGAAGCGGAGCGCCGCGATGCCGAGACAGAACTGGAAAAGTCAGCCGAACAACCGCCCCAGCCGGCGCTGGTCAGCGGTGTGGGTTTGCAGGGCGATTGGCAATTCGTTAAATTTGGTCTTGCGTACAATTATTTTATAGATACAATCAAGTATGCTCACATGGGACGAAACCAAGCGCAAGCTCAATATCAAGAACCACGGGCTTGACTTCGCCGGATCGTATCGCAAAGCACACGGGCATTACTCCCCAAGACCTGTATGTAGTCTGGTCGCTTTCCCCTGTGACGCCGAATCGGGTAACGAAGCGAAAGCAATGTCATTCGCATCATCTCCGCGCGTGAGACTGCGCGGCTTCTCATCGCAAGATCAATCTCAATTGGAAGTAGTAGCATCGATAAATTCAGGCGAGCCTGAAATCAGCTTGCCAGTTCAGTCAACAACTCTGGGATCAGCTTGAGCAGGCTTTGCGCGGCCCCGCTGGGCACCTTGCGGCCCTGCTCCCACTCTTGGAGTGGGCGCACTGAACACTCCTGTGGCGCGCGCAAACTCGGATTGCGACAGACCTGACTGAGCCCGCGCCGCCACCCGCACCCCGCCTGACTTTCCTGTCCTCGCGCGCGCCCAGCGAACCTTGCGTACGCCGCCCGAGCCCCGCACCACATCACCCACCTCCGGGTGTTCCAGCAAGAACTGCTGAAACGCGGTGTAGTCGATAGCGACATCCGCCTGGCCATGACCGGCGTTACGCCGCAGCAAGAATCAGATGTCCAACGTTCGACGTTGCAGGCCGAACGCTGATTTCAATGTCGTAGCCCAAGCGCGTCAGGCAATCCATCAGCTTGCGCTCTGATAGATTGGTGAAGTCGCCACGCATCATGTCGGACACTTTGGGCTGGGTGATGCCCATGCGCTTGGCGGCTTCTTGTTGGGTCAGGCCAAGACTGCGCATGGCTTTTCTGATCTCGATCACCAAGCCAGCTTTGATCTTGAGTTTTTCGGCGTCAGGCAAGCCAAGGTCGGCATATACGTTGCCGGAACCCCGTTGTACTTCGATGCCATCAATGAGTCGGCTTTTCATTTCTCAGCTCCTTTGCAAACGCCTCGGCTACTTTTAGCCTTGCGTGAATGATGTCCATGTCCTCCTTCGGCGTAGCGATGCTGCGCTTGCTTTTCTTTTGAAAGCAGTGAAGGACAAACACCGCCTCAGCGAACTTGACGGTGTATACGGCGCGGTAGGTGCCGTGGGCATCATCTTCAACCACCTCAAGCACTCCGGCACCACCAAAGCCTTTGAGCACCTTGGCCGCGCCATGTCTGTCCCCTGCCTGCGCCAATGACAACGCAAAACCGAAGAGCCGCCGTACGTCCGCAGGCAGGGCCATCAAATCTTTGTGGCTGCTACCGACCCATTCGAGCGGTTTTTCGTTACTGAATATATAGTGAAATATATATTAACTAGTATAAATCGTCAATGTGTGCTGTGTGTCACCGACCGGCATATAGGATTCATTCTGTGATCGGCGTAATGGATCCACAGCGTGATCGCCGTAATGGAGCCCCGCTGGGCACTTTGCTGCCCTGCTCCCACTCTTGCAGCGTGCGCACCGACACCCCGGTGGCGCGCGCAAACTCCGATTGCGACAGACCTGACTGAGCCCGCGCCGCCATCAGTTGCCCACCAGCACATCCTGTTTTTCCAGCGTGCCGTCAGCTCGCATCACGATGCGGTGAATGGCTCCAATTGCAGATAAATGTACATGATGGTAATATACAAAAATGCTTGATCTGAACAAGATTTCCGGTTTCAATTGGGATGAAGGTAATGCCCGAAAGAACGAAAAATACGCCGTTTCTATGGCAGAAGCTGAACAAGTTTTCTTCAATGCTCCGTTGCTGCTTTCAGAAGATAGTGCACACAGCCAGCAAGAACCAAGAATCCACGCTTTAGGAAAAACGGATGAGGGTCGAGCACTGCACATCACGCTCACCCTGCGGTCCTCAGGAACGTTGATAAGGGTCATTTCAGCCAGAGACATGCATCGAAAGGAGCGCGCCATTTATGAACAAGCAACTTAAAACCATTCCAAAATTTGCCAACGAAGCGCAGGAGCGTGCGTTCTGGGAAGCGAATGATTCCGCCGATCGCCTCGACTGGTCGAAAGCCAATAAGGTGACCTTGCCCAACTTGAAGCCCACGACCAAGACGATTTCACTTCGACTGCCTCAGCATTTGTTGGACTCAATCAAAGCAGCCGCAAATTCCCGGGATGTGCCATACCAATCATTGATCAAGATCTGGCTGCAAGAAAAGCTACATGTTCATTGATTCTTGCCGCCCGCCGGCAAGTTTTGCCGGCCTGTTTGACAATCCAGCTTTCAACCCGCAGGCTTGGCCCACGACATGACCTACCCCCTGAAGATCGATTTCGTCTCCGACATCTCCTGCCCCTGGTGCGCCATCGGCCTGGCGGCGCTGGAGCAGGCGCTCGCAAAGCTGCAGGGGGAGCTTGCCGCTGAACTGCAGTTCCAGCCGTTCGAACTCAACCCGCACATGCCGACCGGTGGCCAGGACATCACCGAACATCTGACGCAAAAATACGGATCCACGGCCGCGCAGCAGGCGCAGATACGCGACAC
>JAKFXU010000226.1 GCA_021731215.1 Rhodoferax sp. | reverse complement strand
ACCCTGGGCCGGCCGGGAGGGCGGGTTGCCGCCGCCGTAGCCGCCGCCATTGCCGCCACTGTTGCCACCGCCATAGCCGCCACCATTGCCAGCGCGCCCTTGCGCCGGGCGTTGACTGGGCGCGCGTGCCGCCTGTTCGCCGGCCGGGCCGTGGCTGCGCTGGCCACTGCTCCGTTGTCCGCCGCCGTTGGCACCGCCATTGCCACTACGTCCGCCACCGGCTGCGCCGCCGCGCTCGCCCTGAGCGCCCTTGCTGTCACGCACCCGGGTCAGCATCTCGGTGCGCGCCGTCCGGGCCGCCGCCTGCATCACGTCGCGGCTCGGTGGTTTGCCGGCACCGCCCCAGATGGTCTGGCGACCCATGGCGATCGGTTCGGCTTTTTCGCCGGGCTCGGGCATGAAGCCTTCGATTACCTGTACCGCAATATCCTGCTTGGTGAAGCGTTCAATGGCTTGCATGAAGCCTTCTTCGTCCAGGCAGACCAAATTGACGGCCTGACCGTCGGCGCCGGCGCGACCGGTGCGGCCAATGCGGTGCACATAGTCCTCGCAGACGTTGGGGATGTCGTAGTTCACCACATGCGGCAAATCGTCGATGTCGATGCCGCGCGCGGCGATGTCGGTGGCCACCAGGGCGCGAATGTCGCCGCTCTTGAAGCCGGCCAGTGCCTGGGTGCGGGCGGCCTGGCTCTTGTTGCCATGCAGGGCCATGGCGTTGATGCCGTTCTTGATCAAAAACTCGGCGACATTGTTGGCGCCAAACTTGGTGCGGGTGAACACCAGCACCTGGCTCCAGTTGTGCTGCTCGATGATGTGGGCCAGCAGCGCCTTCTTTTTGCCGCGGCCGACCGGGTGAATCAGTTGCGTGATGCGCTGCACGGTGGTGTTGCGCGGCGTCACCTGGATGCTTTGCGGGTTCTTCAGCAGGGTGGCGGCGAGGTCGCGGATTTCGTCGCTGAAGGTGGCCGAAAACAGCAGGCTTTGCTTGTCCTTGGGCACTGCGGCCAGCACTTTTTTCACGTCATGGATGAAACCCATGTCCAGCATCCGGTCGGCTTCGTCGAGCACCAGCATTTGCACCTGGCCCAGGTCGAGCACGCCTTGCTGCAGCAGATCGAGCAGGCGCCCCGGCGTGGCCACCAGGATGTCCACGCCTTTTTTGACGCGGCTGATCTGGGGGTTCATGCCGACGCCGCCAAAAATGACGGTGGAAGTCAGTTCCACAAATTTGCCATAGGTCTGCACCGACTCTTCCACCTGCGCCGCCAGTTCGCGGGTCGGGGTCAGCACCAGGGCACGAATGCCGATACCGCCGAATTTGTTCCTGGCACTTTCACCCTGGCTGAGTTTGTGCAGCAGGGGCAGCACAAAAGCGGCCGTTTTGCCGGTGCCGGTTTGGGCGCCGCCGAGCAGGTCATGCCCGTCGAGCACGGCGGGAATCGCCTGGACCTGAATCGCGGTGGGGGTCTCGTAGCCATGCTCGCGCACAGCCTTGACAATGGCCGGAGCCAGTTTTAAGTCTTCAAAGTTCATAGTGTGGCGCCTATCCTGGGCGCTATGGCATCGGCCTGTCTTGGTGCGGACGCACCGAGTCAGTCAAAGGCAGATGGGGTACAAAGGTGGAACGATGGCGCGAGGCCTCGTTCCCCAGCCAAGGTGCTGGCATTGTGGGCAACTGAAGCGCCACAACGACGTGGATTATGGCACGCCAAGGAGATTGGGTGCTGATGTGAGCGAAAAGTGTGTCCAAAGCGCCTCAGCGAGCCGATTCGAAACAAGATGTCAACGACGCTGTTTATCAAGGCTATATTCAGCATGGAGAATCGCACCAGCAGTTTGATTGTCTAACGCGGGGGAAATGCTGCATGAAGAAATTTCTGCTTCGACGCATCGGTATGGCCGACGACTGGTCCGGCGTGCGCCCATCACTGCATGACTGCCTTGAAGCCGTGCTGCCGCAGGCCGATATCCTGATCGGTGACGTGCTGGAGGGGCTGGCCGCCTCGACCAGCCAGCCCCAGGGTAAACGTGCTTTTGGCGCTCGCCTGCCGCTGAGCAACACCGTGACCGATTTGCTGCTGAGTCAGGCGGCGGCGGTGAAGAAGACCTTCCTGGTGCAGTTGCGCCTGGGCATTTACCGCAGCGGGTCGCAGGATTGCGCAGAACAGCCGCTGGTCCGGTTTGAGGACTTGCAGTTGCTCGACAGCCAGCAGATCGATGCCAGCATCGAATTTGCGATGGCGCAGCAGGAAGTCGCCCGCTGTGTTGATGATGTGCTGCCGACCCTGAATGCCCTGATCAGCAGTTTGCTGGGCTGGATCACGGTGCAGCCGCAACTCAATCCCCTCAAACCCGAAGCGTTCGTGCGCGCGCTGCAGGCCTGCCTGGTGCAATTCGCACCCGACGAGCAGGCGCGCACCGCATTGATCACGCCGGCGGCCGGACTGCTCGGAGTCGGTCTGCGCCAGCTTTACCGTGAAGTCTGCGACTGGTTGCTGTCGCAGGGCGTTGAGCCGGCGATGCCGGTCGGCAGCCCGCTCGGGGGTGCCGGTGCGGTGCGCAGCCAGAGTCCCGAGAGCTCGGTCGCGCGCACCCTGGTGACGCTCGACAAGCTGCGCAAATTGCTGTCGGGCGAGCTGACCAGCGGCAGCGGCGCCGGTGCGGGCCTGCCCGATTTTTTGCACACGGTGCCCGCCTCCTACGTGGCGCTGGAGGACCTCAAGCTGATCGAGCCCATGATGAAGCGCCTGGCGCAGCGCGCCAGCCTGGCGGCGCAGGCGGCCACCCAGGGCGAGGCGGCCGGCCAGCAGATGGCGCGCGAAGCAAGCCAGGGCCGCCAGCTCGGCACGCAGCTCGGGGAGGAGGTGGTGCGCATGATGCTCGACAACCTGATGAAGGATGAGCGGCTGCTGCCCAAAGTACGCGAATTGATCAAATCGCTGGAGCCGGCGCTGCTGGCGCTGGCCCAGTCCGACCCCCGGTTTTTCAGCGAACGCCAGCACCCGGCGCGTCAGTTCCTGGACCGGCTCACCAACCGCAGTCTGGGCTTTGCTTCGGGCAACGACGCCGGCTTCTTGCCCTTTCTTGAATCGCTGTCAACAGCGGTCGGCCGCTTGACCAGTGGGCCGGCCGATGCCCCCGCCTTTGCCCAGGTGTTGCGCCAACTCGAAGCCGGCTGGGCCGGCACGGAGTCGGTGCAGCGCCAGCAACACGAGGACGCAGCGCGCGCGCTGTTGCACGCGGAGCAAAGAAACCTGTTGGCGCAGCGCCTGGCCGACGATTTTCAGGAGCGCTTGAAGAACCGGGAAATCCCGGAAGTGGTGGCCGGCTTCCTGCGCGGGCCATGGGCTCAGGTCGTGGCGCAAGCGCAACTCAGTTGTGCCGACGGCCGCGCGGACCCGGGCGGCTATCTGGCGCTGGTCGATGAGCTGCTCTGGAGTGTCGAGCTGCGGCTGGCCCAACGCAACCGGCCCCGGCTGGTGCAACTGGTGCCCGAATTGCTGGTCAAGCTGCGCCAGGGCCTGCAGCTCATTGGGTACCCGCAGGAGCGTATCGCCATCTTTTTTGACGCCCTGATCACGCTGCATGAGAAAGTGTTCGAAGGCCATCGTGCGCAGGCGCTGGCCGAGCCCGCCGCGCAGACCTCTGCAGCCAGCGGCGCCCGATTGGAGGCGGTCGGCGCGCCGGAGTCGTCGGATTCGGC
>JAKFXU010000298.1 GCA_021731215.1 Rhodoferax sp. | reverse complement strand
GGTGTTGGCCGTGGGGGCGTTTTGGGAGAACCCCAAGGTAAAACCGGACAAACCCACGCTGCGCTTGGCGGTGGCCCGACAGCGGCGTCACTGGTTTGAAGGTTTGTGGGCCAATGCGGGCGAGACTGTGGCCCTCAAGCCGGCGTGAAAACCTCTAATGGACAATCTCGGATGAACCGGAACGCCACTTACGAGATACACAAGCTCGCCGAAGCGTTTTTAGTTTGTATGTCGCTCTTGTTTGGTTTTACCGTCTGAAGCCACACGGACACAACGGTAAACGCAGATGCCGGGATTTTAAGAACAAACCTACCGTCAGGTTTACCGTCAAATCTTCGCGCTGCATGCACGATCCACTGACACGATGACAAGCGCGAAGCCTTTCGACATCAGTCGCTTACCGCCGAAAATCTGCGCAATTGACGATGTATCCGCAGTGATCTTCAAAAACCAGCAAGCCAATGATGTTGCTTAAGAAAATCCTGTCACTTCGCATGCAACTCACTCCCATTCGATCGTGGCGGGAGGCTTGCTGCTGACGTCGTAGGTGACGCGGTTGATGCCGCGCACTTCGTTGATGATGCGGCTCGAAACCTTCTTGAGCAGCGCGTAGGGCAACTCGGCCCAGTCGGCGGTCATGAAATCACTGGTTTGCACGGCGCGCAGCGCCACCACGTAGTCGTAGGTGCGGCCGTCGCCCATCACGCCCACGCTCTTGACCGGCAAGAACACCGCGAACGCCTGGCTGGTGAGGTCGTACCAGCTTTTCCCGCTGTCCTCGTCGATGAAGTTGCGCAGTTCTTCGATGAAGATGGCGTCGGCCTGGCGCAACAGGTCGGCATATTCCTTTTTGACTTCGCCCAGAATGCGCACCCCTAGGCCCGGCCCGGGAAACGGATGGCGGTACACCATGTGATACGGCAGGCCGAGCGCCACGCCGAGCTCGCGCACCTCGTCCTTGAACAACTCGCGCAACGGCTCCAGCAATTTGAGGCCGAGCTGCTCGGGCAGGCCGCCGACGTTATGGTGGCTCTTGATGGTGACCGCTTTTTTGGTCTTGGCGCCACCCGACTCGATCACGTCCGGGTAAATGGTGCCTTGCGCCAGCCAGGCGACGTGGCGCGAGTAGTCGCTCTTGAGCTTGCCGGCCTCGCTCTTGAATACCTCGACAAACTCGCGGCCGATGATCTTGCGCTTGGCTTCAGGCTCGCTCACGCCCTTGAGGCGCCCCAAAAACTGCGCAGCCGCGTCGACCCGAATCACCTTGGCATG
Organism: Rhodoferax sp.; assembly: GCA_021731215.1. Taxonomy (GTDB): domain Bacteria; phylum Pseudomonadota; class Gammaproteobacteria; order Burkholderiales; family Burkholderiaceae_C; genus Rhodoferax. Next base: position 2,444 of record JAKFXU010000298.1, on the reverse strand, counting down.
CAGCTTGCCGACAAACATATCCATCACCAGATCGCCTTCGTTCAGGCGCAGCAGGCCGTGGTCAACGAACACGCAGGTGAGCTGGTCGCCAATGGCGCGGTGGATCAGCGCGGCGGCAACCGATGAATCGACCCCGCCCGACAGGCCCAGAATCACCTCGTCGGTGCCGACCTGGGCGCGGATCTGGGCCACCGCTTCGCTCACATAGTCGCCCATGATCCAGTCCGGCCGGGTGCCGCAAATATCGAGCACGAAGCGCTCCAGAATCGCTGCACCGCGTTTGGTGTGGGTGACTTCGGGGTGAAACTGGACGCCGTAAAAGCGCCGCGTTTCGTCGGCCATGCCGGCAATCGGGCAACTGTCGGTGCTGGCCATCAGATGGAAGCCGGGCGGCAGCTCGGTGACCTTGTCGCCGTGGCTCATCCAGACCTGCAACATGCCGTGGCCCATGGCGGTCTGGTAGTCCTGAATGCCTTCGAGCAACTGGGTGTGGCCATGCGCGCGCACATCGGCCGAGCCGAATTCGCGCTGGTGCCCGCTTTGCACGATGCCCCCGAGTTGGTGCGCCATGGTCTGCATGCCGTAGCAAATGCCCAGCACCGGCAGACCGAGTTCAAACACCGCTGGCGGTGCCTTGTCGGTGCTCTCTTCGTAAACACTGGCGTGGCTGCCGGACAGGATGATGCCCTTGAGCTGGCCGTCGCGGGCATAGGCGCGCACCCAGTCGTCGCTCACATCGCAGGGGTGCACTTCGCAAAAAACATGGGCTTCGCGGATGCGCCGCGCAATCAGCTGGGTGACTTGCGAGCCGAAGTCGAGGATGAGGATTTTTTGATGCATCAGTCAGCCCGGTAATTCGGTGCTTCTTTGGTGATTTGCACGTCGTGCACATGGCTTTCGCGAATGCCGGCGGTGGTGATTTCGACAAACTCGGCCTGGCTCTGCATGTCGTCGATGGTGGCGCAACCGCAATAGCCCATGCTGGCGCGCAGGCCACCGGCCATCTGGTAGACGATAGACACCATTGAGCCCTTGTAGGGCACGCGCCCTTCGACTCCTTCGGGCACCAGTTTGTCGGCGTTCGGGTTGCCGGTGCTGGACTCCTGAAAATAGCGGTCGGCGCTGCCCTGCTGCATGGCGCCAATGCTGCCCATGCCGCGGTAGCTCTTGTAGCTGCGGCCCTGAAACAGGATGACTTCACCGGGCGCCTCTTCGGTGCCGGCGAACATGCCGCCCATCATCACGGTGCTGGCACCGGCGGCAATGGCTTTGGAGATATCGCCGCTGTAGCGAATGCCACCGTCGGCAATCAGCGGAATGCCGCTGCCCCTGAGCGCGGTGGCGACGCTGTCGATGGCCATGATCTGGGGAACGCCAATGCCGGCGACGATACGCGTGGTGCAGATCGAGCCAGGGCCAATACCGACCTTGACCGCATCGGCGCCGGCCTCGGCCAACGCCAGCGCCGCGGCACCGGTGGCGATATTGCCGCCGATCACGTCCACCTGCGGGTAGTTGCGTTTGACCCAGCGCACGCGCTCGATGACGCCCCGGCTGTGGCCGTGCGCGGTGTCGACCACGATGGCATCGACGCCGGCCCGCACCAGCGCCTCGACCCGCTCTTCGGTGCCCTCGCCGACGCCGACGGCAGCGCCGACGCGCAGCTTGCCCTGCGCATCGCGCGCGGCATTGGGGAAACTGGTTTGCTTGGTGATGTCCTTGACGGTGATCAGGCCCTTGAGTTCAAAGGCGTCGTTGACCACCAGCAGGCGCTCGATCTTGTACTGGTTCAACAAGACCTTGGCCTGCGCCAGCGTGGTGCCATCGGGCACCGTCACCAGCTTGTCGCGCGGCGTCATGATGTGGCTCACCGGCAGGTCATAACGGGTCTCGAAGCGCAGGTCGCGCCCGGTCACGATGCCGACCACCTTGCCGCCATCGCAGACCGGAAAGCCCGAGACGCCGAGTTGCTCCGACAAGTCCATCACCTGGCGCACGGTGTGCAGGGGCGTGATCACGACCGGGTCGCGCAACACGCCCGACTCATAGCGCTTGACCTTGGCCACCTGCGCGGCCTGCTCCTGCGGCGTCAGGTTTTTATGGACGATGCCGATGCCGCCCTCTTGCGCGATGGCAATCGCCAGCCGGGCCTCGGTGACGGTGTCCATGGCAGCCGACACCAAAGGCAGATTCAACGCGATGTTGCGGGAGAAACGGGTGGCAAGGGAGGCGTCCTTGGGCAGGACTTGAGAGTAGGCTGGCACCAACAACACGTCGTCGAAGGTGAGTGCTTTGCCGATCAGGCGCATGTCTGAGCTCCAAAAGGCGAAATTGTACCCACCTCACTGAGGCTGGCCCGCCCAGGCTTGTCCAACGGGGTGCGATTCAAACTGATGTGGCGGCGTCAGGCTCGCTTGCTCTGTTGTTCACAGTTGGCGTTGCTC
>JAKFXU010000005.1 GCA_021731215.1 Rhodoferax sp. | reverse complement strand
CGCCCGGGCCGGCCAGATGCTCGACAGCATCGAGCTGAGCTCGATCCAACTGCCGGCCTGCGTGAATCAGGCGCAACTGCCGGAAAAAGCGCCGGCGCCCATTTTACTGCCGGAGCTGGCCGCCGACCCATTGATTGACCGCTTTCTGCTATCGCTGTCGGCCCGCAAACGCTGGGTCATCCCGCTGGCCACCACGCTCAGCGCCTGGTACGCGCTCGACCCCAGGCTGGTGCTGTCGGTCATCGCCGTCGAGTCCAACTTCGACCCCGCCGCCCAGTCGCCCAAAGCCGCCATGGGCCTGATGCAACTGATTCCCGACACCGCCGAGCGCTTCAATGTGCGCAACGCCTTTGATGCCACCCAGAATCTGCGCGGCGGCATGCGCTACCTGCGCTGGCTGCTGGCCTACTACCGCGGCGATATCCGCTATGCGCTGGCCGCCTACAACGCTGGCGAGGGCCGGGTCGACCGCTACCAGGGCATTCCACCCTTCCCTGAAACGCAGGCCTATGTGAAACGGGTGATCGGCTTGTATGGCAGTGCGCGCCACAGCTTTGACGAAAACCTCACGCTGGCGTCGCCCTGGCTGGCGGCCGGCGGGCGCTGAGGTGCGGGGCGACCTGAGCGATCCGTTCAACAGCGGGGTTTTTCAGGCTTACTTGTCGAATTAGGGGCGTGGCGCCTGGGCCTACATTGAGGGCATTTCAGCAGCCACACAGGAGCATCCCATGAGAATTCCACCCAGTTCTTTCGCCATCCTGCCCGTCAGCCGCGGACAGCCCAACAGCCCGCCAAAGCCGGAAAAAGCGCTGGCGCAGGGTGAGCAAAAAACCACGCCGCCCGGCCTGGAGCGTGTGCTGGCCTGCCTGCAAAGCCTGTTCGAACCGACCTCGGGGCAGACCAACGCCACCGACCGCATCAGCCGCAATATTGCGCGCTACGCCGATACGCAGGCCATCGGTGTCGCACCGACGAACCCGAGCGAGCCACAGGACAGCGCGACCGCGCCCAACGCGGCGGTTGCGGGTGGCGCCACAAGCTGATCAGTGGTCTTGGCATCTTCGGAGCCGGTGGCGCTGGCGTGCGCTGTGGCTTTCGGGTCAGATTGAGGGGAGTTGGAATTCAACCCTAATTCCACAATTCGGGCTGTACTATGATTCCTCGATCAACAAATCCACCATGGATTCATAGCTGCAAAAAAGTTTTTGATTTTCTTGTTCGGGCAGCAGCTTTGCAAATTCACCCAAAGCATTCCTGAGTCTCACTGGATCATGGCTGTTCAATTTGACGGCTGCATTAGCCAGGACCTGGATCTGGCCTTCTACCAAGTGAATAATCTCTTCAGCCAGTTTTTTTGCGGCTTCGAAATTCTCTTTCGGAACGTACCTGCTCATTGCCTCTTTCAAATCAGACTTCAATTTTGTTAATTCTCTGATGAACGTAGATGATGGTGTTTTCATATTGATTTTCCATAGTAAAGAGAAGCGCAAGCCGTGCATGCTCGCACGACAACGCGGTTGCAAAAACTCACGTACCTCATTAGGGCGCATTGCGCACTAACCTTAGTCGGTTCAAAAATGCACGTTCGCCCAGTTGGACCACGCCATATTGGAAGTTAATGGCTCCTACTCTGATACTCACGCCCTCTATTGGCGTGGAAGACCAGAATGAACTTGATTGAGCGCTTGGAAAGGCCACGGTATCAATCGAAGGTAGGCTGCGGTTTTTGTCCGCAAGGCTGGCAAGCTCCTTTATATTTGGCAAACGCCAAGCCTTGCCACTGCTGATCGCTACAGCTACGGCACGCTGTAATGCCGCCTCATGGGTGAATAGTGAGGTAGAACTAGACGGGCTGGGGTAAAGCCCTGGATCCTCAATGTCACGCCGCCAAATCAAGTTTGTTTGGCTATCTGTAACCTCTTGACCATCAGCAGAAACTGTGAACCGAGCTTGGGGAAGGCTGCTTAGCGCTCCGCGCACCAACTGTACGCTAGCTTGGGTGTTAATGGTCCCATAGTTGCTAGTACCATTGCCGAAATTAATCATGTGGAAATACCCGAAATATTGACCTACATAGACGTAGTCTGGTACGCCAATCACCCGCGAAGAAGTCCAATGAAGAGCACCAATGGTATTGGGAAACCAAGTTCTATCAATGAATGGATAGATATATTCTCCATAGTTCACGATGCTATGCAATTCGTCAATAGTGGGTACACGCCAGTCGTTAAAGCCACAAAGGTTGGTAGCACTAACGTTGGATGCATAGACGCTCGCGTCGGTCGGTCCTGAGTACGTCATTCCTCTGTCACGCAAACCACCATCGCTGGTTTTCACTTCCCACATCAGGCCCGTGACATTGTCTTGGACGCAGCCGCCCGTAACAGCAGAAAAACTAAAGCCTAGATTGCCATCAATACTGCTGTTCTTGGTCGCATCCGTATCACGACCAAGCATGCCGTCTTGTGTATTGCTCAGGGCTATTGCATTAGCGCTGCTGCAGGCCACCAGCGTATCGCTTCCGGCTTGGAAACATTGGCTAGTGCCTGTGTCATTGAGGCTGCGACTGGCTGTGATGCTGACCGGCGCTGCATTGCTATTGACCTTACCGTCGTTGACGACAACATTGGCGACATACGTGCCTGCTGCATCAGCAGTGAAAGTCGGTTTGACCGAAGTGGGCGAAGCCAGTGTGGCCGAGCTACCTGCTGGCTTTGCTGTAAGTGTCCATGCATAGGTGAGCGGATCGTTGTTGGCATCAGAACTGGCGCTGCCATCCAGGGTGACCACCGCGCCAGTCACCACATTTTGTGCGATGCCCGCATGGGCTACAGGTGCTGCATTTGCCACTGCTGCCGTGACGCTGACTGTAGCTGCGCTGCTATTGACCTTGCCGTCATTGACGGTGACGCTGGCGACATACGTGCCTGCCACATCGGCGGTGAAGGTCGGTTTGGCGGAGGTGGATGAAGACAATGTGGCCGAGCTGCTCGCGGGCTTGGCTGTCAGCGTCCATGCATAAGTCAGCGGATCACTGTTGGCGTCAGAACTGGCACTGCCATCGAGGGTAACGACCGTTCCAGTCACAACACTCTGCACAACGCCTGCATTGGCAATAGGAGCCGCATTCGCCACACTGGCAGTGATACTCACTGCAACTGCACTGCTATTGATTTTGCCGTCGTTGACAACAACATTGATGACATAGGTGCCCGCCACGTCAGCAGTAAAAGTCGGCTTGGCGGAAGTGGGTGAAACCAGTGTGGCTGTGCTGCCAGTTGGCTTGGTTGTTAACGTCCATGCAAATGTCAGTGGGTCACTGTTGGCGTCAGAACTCGCACTGCCGTCGAGGGTGACTACCGATCCAGTGACTACATTTTGTGTAACGCCTGCGTTGGCAACAGGTGCCGCATTCGCCACTGCGGCCGTGATGCTGACTGTAGCTGCGCTGCTAGTAACCTTGCCGTCATTAACGACGATAGTGGCGACATAGGTTCCTGCCAAGTCGGCGGTGAAGGTAGGCTTAGCGGAGGTGGATGAGGACAATGTCGCCGCACTGCCAGATGGCTTTGCCGTCAGCGTCCATGCATAGGTCAAGGCGTCACCATTGGCGTCCGAACTAACGAGTAAGGTTAGATCGTGCGAAGCCACGATCTGAACCGTTTGTTGGACGAGCCCGGTTCAAGCCGCAACGGCCTCGACTCCCTGAAAATATCTTTTCCCGTCGCACCGCTTGCAAGGGGCCT
>JAKFXU010000150.1 GCA_021731215.1 Rhodoferax sp. | reverse complement strand
GGACTGGCCGGTGACAAAGGCCGACTCGTCGCTGGCCAGAAACACCACCAGCGGCGCGATCTCGTGCGCCTGCGCGAGCCGCCCCATCGGTTGGCGCGCCACGAAATTCTTGCGCGCCTCGACCGGGTCCTCAAACACATTGATGCGGTCCTGCAATGACGGGGTATCGACCGTGCCGGGGCAAATCGAATTGCAGCGCACGCCCTGCATCACGAAGTCGGCGGCGACACTCTTGGTCAGACCGATCACCGCCGCTTTGGACGCGCCGTAGATGAAGCGGTTGGGCAAGCCCTTGACACTGACGACACTGGCCATGTTGATGATGCTGGCGCCGCCCTTGCCGCCATGGTTCGCCAGCATCTTGGGCAGCGCGGCCTGAATGGTCCAGTACTGCGAGCGCACATTGAGGTCGAAGGCAAAGTCCCATTCCTCATCGGTGGCCTGTAACACCGAGCCGGCATGGACAAAACCGGCGCAGTTGAACAGCACATCGAGCGCCGGCAGCCTGGCTATCAGGGCCTGAATGGCGGCCTTGTCGAGCACATCGAGCACCGCCGTCTGGATGTTGGGCACACCGGCGTAACCGGCCAGCAGACCCTCATTGACGTCGGTCGCCCAGACCTGGGCGCCCTGCACGGCCATGGCCAGCGCGCTGGCTTTTCCGATGCCCTGCCCGGCCGCTGTGACCAGTGCAACTTTTCCTTTGAGTCTCATGTCGGTTCCTTGGTTTTGGTTGAGGGTCACATCGGCAATTCCCCATCCTGCAATGACAGGGTTTTGCCGGATGTCGCAAACATAATTTCGTGAGATTATCAATTGGTCTGACCACTTGTCCAATTCTGGCTAACCCTTATTACCGATTCAACCATGCCCCGCCTGCCGCTCGCTGCTGCCAACCGCGGCGCCACTTCACCCGCAAGACCGCCGTGCGGCTGTGCATTGACATGAAACCCTGGCACATTCTGGCCGACGATCTGACCGGCGCACTCGACAGTGCCGCAGCCTGGGCCAGCGCGGGCGAGGTGCCGGTGTTTCTGGAGCAGCCCGGCGAGTCGGCACAGCCGGTGCAGGTGGTTGCCACCGGCACGCGCGATGCGCCGCCCGCCAGCCTGCCAGAGCGGCTGGCGCCGAGCCTGGACTGGCTGGGCGCCAGCGGCAGCGCGTTCAAAAAAATCGACAGCCTGCTGCGTGGCAACACCTTTGCCGAAATCGCCTGGCTGATGCGCAGCGGGCGCTTTGACGGCGCCGTGTTCGCGCCCGCATTTCCCGCGCAGGGGCGGTTCACGGCGCAGGGACGCCACTGGGTGGCGCCAGCGCACCGGCCCTTGGACCCGCGTACGCACGAACACCCAGGCACGCTGGTGCAGGCCTTTGCCCAACTGGGGCTCAACGCGCACATTCCCATCCATTTAAACGACAGCCTGCAGCAGGCGGGCCAGGTCGTGATACCCGACATCCTGAACGACCAGGACCTCGATCAGCTCGCCGCCCTGACGCGCAGTGCACCCGCGCCGCGCTGGTTGTGGTGTGGCAGCGCCGGGCTGGCTTGGGCGCTGGCGCGCCAAGAGCAAGCCGGCGCACCGTCGAGTGCCATCAGCGCCGCTGCGGCGGTCGCGCCTGCCTCAACACCGGGCTCGACGCTGGTGCTGACCGCCAGCCGCCATCCGGTACTGCGCGAGCAGTGGCGTCAACTGCCGGTGTCCGATACCAATACCGAGCTGCTTGATCTGGCCGAGGTCCAGCCGCTCTCGGCGGCACAAGCCCAGGCGCGGCTGGCGCAACGCCTGGACGCCCTCGTGTCGACCCAGGCGCGCCCGGCCGCGCTGGTGGTGGTAGGCGGCGACACCTTGCTGGCCCTGTGCCAGGCCGCCGGCGTGCGCAGCCTGCAGGCCGGCGCCAATGCGCGCGCCGGTTGGGGCCGCGCGCGACTGGTCGGCGGTCCTTGGCACGATCTGATCTGCTATTCCCGCTCGGGCGCCTTCGGCCCGCCCGACGACCTGTGCGCCCTGTTGGCCGCACTCACATCTCCCCGCCACTCCGACTGACGAAAGAACAAACCCCATGAACACACCTATCCGATTGGCCCTGACCATGGGCGACCCGGCCGGCATCGGCCCCGAAATCATCGTCAAGGCAGCGCACCAAATGCGCGATCTCGTGGCGCAGGGCCGCCTCGAACTCAAGGTGCTGGGCAGCGCCCAGGCCCTGGCGCAGGCGGCGCGCCTGCTGCAGCTCGACAGCACCGCGCTGGATATGATCGACGTCGGCCCGGTGCCGCAGCCGCTGACCACCGGTCAGATCTCCGAGGCCGGCGGCCACTGGGCCTACCGGGCGGTGGCACGCGCGGTAGAGCTGTGCCAGAGCGGCGCGGCCGACGCCATCGTGACCGCCCCGCTGTGCAAGGAGGCGCTGCACCTGGCGGGCTATCCGTTCGAAGGCCACACCGAAATGCTGGCCCACCTGAGCGGCATGCGCGACGGCGTGATGATGCTGGCCCATGGCCCGATGCGCGTGACCCATGTCACCACCCACTGCGCGCTGGCCGAGGTGCCGGCGCGCCTGACGCCGCAGCGCCTGCGCCGCGTGCTGGACGTGACGCTGGAAGCCCTGCACGCGCTGGGCATCCGCCAGCCGCGCGTAGCCGTCGCTGGCCTCAATCCGCATGCAGGCGAAGGCGGCATTCTGGGCAAGGAAGATGGAGCCGTCATTGCCCCGCTGGTGGCCGAATACGCCGCCGCCGGCCACGCCGTGACCGGCCCCTGGCCCGGCGACACGGTGTTCATCAAACTGCGCGCCCAGCAGTTCGACGCAGTGGTGGCGATGTACCACGACCAGGGCCACATCCCGGTCAAGCTGTTGGGATTCAGCATCGACCCGGCCACCGGGGTCTGGCAGGCGGTCAGCGGCGTCAACATCACGCTGGGCCTGCCGATTCTGCGTACGTCAGTGGACCACGGCACCGCCTTCGACATCGCAGGCACGGGTCGCGCCAGTGCCGAGAGCATGGTCGATGCCATCCAGTACGCTATGACACTGGTCGAAGGCCGGCGCACCGCGCAGGCCGCAGCCAAGGGATAACCGTCCAGGCCGTCTGCAGTCGCGCCAGTACAGGGTTTTGCCGGATGCCCGGGCGCTTGAATTATGAGAATATCAATTGGTCTGACCACTTGTCCAATTCCGGCTAACCTTTTAAACCGCCTCAATCGCACTTCGCATGCCGATAAAAATCATCGAACCGCAACGCCTGTACCGCAAGATCGCCGAGCAACTGCACGCCCTGATCAGCGCCGGTGAGTTCGCCGTGGGTACGCGCCTGCCGGCCGAACGCGAGCTGGCCAAGCAGCTCGGTGTGAGCCGCCCTTCGGTGCGCGAAGCCCTGATTGCGCTGGAGGTGGAACACGTGATCGAGGTGCGCACCGGCTCCGGCATTTATGTGCTCAAGCCCAAGGCACGCCCGCCCGCGCGCAAAAAAGCTGCCGCCGCCGAGTGGGGCCCACTGGAGCTGATGCGGGCGCGCGAGCTGGTGGAGAGCGAGGTGGCGGCACTGGCGGCGCGCAACGCCAAAAAAGCCGACCTGCAGCTCATCGCTGCCGCCTTGCAACAAATGCGCGAGCAGGTCGCCAAAGGCCTGATCCCGCGCGAGGGCGACGAGGCTTTTCACAATGCGATTGCCCAGGCCTGCGGCAACGACGTGCTGCGCGACACCGTCTGCAACTACTGGCAAGCCCGGCGCGGCCCGCTGTTCGAG
>JAKFXU010000149.1 GCA_021731215.1 Rhodoferax sp. | reverse complement strand
GTGCGGCCGAGGTGGCCACCGCGTTGTGAATCGCCACGTTGCACCAGGTCATGAAGGGCACGCTCACAAAGCCGCCACCGGCACCGACCAGGCCCGACAAAAAGCCGATCACGCCACCGGCGCTGACCAGGCCGCCGGTACCGGGCACCTGCCGTGTCGGGGCCGGTTTTTTGTCCAAAAACATCTGGGTGGCGGAGAAGCTCACGAAGGCGGCAAAAAACAGCGCCAGCCACGCGCCCTTGAGCAGGGCAAACACCCCCAGGCTGGCCAGCGCACCGCCCAGGACGATGCCGGGCGCCAGGCCCTTGACCAGATCCCAGCGCACGGCGCCGCGTTGGTGGTGGGCGCGCACGCTCGAAATCGAGGTGAAGATGATGGTCGCCATCGAGGTGGCAATTGCCATCTTGACCGCTAGGTCGGGCCCGACGCCGCGCCCCGACAAAATGATGGTGATGAAGGGCACCAGCAACATGCCGCCACCAATGCCCAACAGGCCCGCCAGAAAACCGCTGCCCAGGCCCAGCACGGCAAGCTCGATGATCAGCAGTGGTTCAAGGTTCATGGGGAAAAAGAGGTAGGGGGGTGTCTGCAAGTGCCACCGGACCGGCATCCTGAACCGGGGTTCAGGTGGGCGAGGTCAACTGAACATTGGGTCCATCTGACGCGAGATGGTCACGCTTGAGCAGCAATGTTCCAAGCCCGGGCTCTAAGAGCATTGGTTCAAGGAAATATAAGCCCGGCGAGCACCGCAGACGGTGTTGATTGTAGGGCTTGACGGGCCGCCGGATGGGCCAAATTTGTTGCGCTCAAAGCAGGCGGCCGTCCTCGCCCAGCGCAACATCCAGGCGCTCCAGCAGCGAGCTCAGCAGCAGATCGCTGCTTGCCGCGTGCGCGCCATCAGGGGCCGCGCCGGCCGGCCCGCCCGGTGGCAACGCCCGCTCCGGCGCCTGGGCTGGGGCCTGGCGGCCCCCGTCGGCCAGATCAAACGCCAGGTTGAGCGCCGCCAGCACGGCGATGCGCTCACGTGCCCGGACCTTGCCGGCATCGCGAATCTTGCACATGGCAGTGTCCACGCGTTCGACCGCTTCGAGCAGGCGGGCCTCACCCCCTTCGGGGCAGCCCAGCAGGTAGCTTTGCCCCATGATTTGAACTTCAAGTTGCTTCATGCCGTGCTCTTTGGCGTCGTGCCGGGTTCCGCTTGCGGCAAGCGCTCCAGCAGGGCGTCGACCCGGGCGCGGGCGGCGCCGAGTCGTGATGTGAGGGAATCGCGTTCCCGCGCAAGCGCGTCAACCTGCGCGCTGAGCAGCGCGTTGGTGCGTTGCAGCTCCTGGTAACGCAGCAGCAAGCGCTCCACACGCTCGGCAATTTGGTCGATTTGGGACGGGTTCGACATAGACCGAGTATTGTAGGGTTTGCCAAAGTCATTCGGCCGGTAAATCGATTGCGTTGCGGCTCCCGGTGTGGCTCACCTTCTTGACCTTGGCATGAGCGAATGCCGGTGAACCAGTGATACCATTTGTGCATTCAAATTGCATTCAAAGGTGATGTCATGGCGGCAATCAGTATTCGTGGAATAGATGAAAAAGCCATTGCCCGTCTTAAAAAACAGGCGCAGCAAGAGGGCGGCAGTCTTAACTCCTTGGTTGTCCGGCTACTTGAAACCGTTGCAGGTGGCCACTCACCTGGCAAGAGCCCCCAGCATTTTGACGATCTTGATGCTTTACAGGGAACCTGGAGCGAGCAGGAGGCCCGTGATTTTGAGTCCGTCGTCGGTGACTTTGCGCAAGTTGACCCGGCGTTATGGAAGTAGGCCAAAGTTATGAGAAGCATCGTTCTGGATACCAATGCCTATGTCGCCTTCAAGCGGGGCGACGACAAAATTGTGGCCGTTATTCAGCGTTGCCCCGACTTGTTGATCTGCACCACGGTTCTGGGCGAATTGCTGGCGGGCTTTGCGGCGGGCACACGTGAAGCCAGGAATCGCGAGGAACTCAGTGTCTTCATGCAGTCACCCCGAGTGCGCACGGTGGTTTGCGGCGAAATCACCGCAGACAACTACGCATTGGTCTTTGCCGCATTGCGCCGCAAAGGGCGACCCATCCCCACCAATGATCTTTGGATAGCCGCCAGCGCGCTGGAGCAGGGCGCCGGACTGCTCACGCTTGACCTCCATTTTGCCGAGATTGACGGTTTGCGCTGCGGGCAACAGCCTGCAGACTTCCTGCCTTGATCCGTCGCCCCCACTCCATGAGGCCAGTTGTCGAAAAAGAGAAGTATCGGATTACATTGTGAGCACAAGGAAAAATATGGAACTCTTCTCTGCACTCGGATTTCACTGGAACAGGTCAACCGTGCCTAATGTGGTGCCGACTCACTCCATGGAGCGGGTGGCCTTCCGTTTTCATCGCATGCTGCCTGAGTTCGTTTGGGATGCATCCGTGCTCGAAGGCAACCCATTCACCTTCCCCGAGGTCAAAACTCTGCTGGATGGCGTGACCATCGGCGGACGAAAAATATCTGACCAGGAACAGGTACTCAACCTGGCGGAAAGCTCCAAGCACCTTTTGGCGCTGGTGAAGGCTGGAAAATTCTGCATGGACAAAGAGACGTTCACTGAGCTGCATGGCCTCGTTGCCCGCAATGAGGCATTGGAGTGGGGCCACTTCCGGGGTGAAGGTAAAGAGACCGGTTACACGCCGGATGTCGGCTTGGGTGAACATGGGCGATACACGCCACTGGCGACCGTTGCCGGTGCTCCGGAGTTGAACCGCGTCTTTGCAAGTGGCCTGCAAGCGCTTGAAGGCGACGTGCCGCAGCCATTCGAGAAAGCTGCGGCCTTTTTCCTGTTCGGTGCCTTGCAGCAATTCTTCTTTGACGGCAACAAGCGAACGTCCCGTTTCATGATGAATGGCATTTTGATGTCAGCAGGTGTTGACGCGATCAGCGTCCCCGCAGCCAAGGCCCACGAGTTCAATGACAACATGGTTCGGTTTTACCTGACGAAAGACGCCACTGAAATGATGGCGTTCCTGGTCGATTGCCACCCCGACGCAGAGCAAATTCATGAGGCAAACCAGAGTAGAAGCGAATGACTCTTCGAATCCTGAACCTCCCCGATTACAAGAGAGTGCGGGTTGAAGAAAACGACCGCGATTACCACATCACCGCTGAAATCTCGAACGCGCCCACGGTCTGTATGGCCTGCGGCTCTGAGCGTTTAATGACATGAAGCCGCATTTGACCGCCTATTGTTGCCGTTGGTCTGGGCACCTTTGCCACTTGTCGGTTGGGATGGGTGGACGATAACATCCTGGCACACAATCAAATTGAAAGAGAAAATTCTGATGATTAATATCCGGCAACGTGGCTTCACCCTGATCGAGCTCATGATCACCGTGGCGGTGATCGGCATTCTGGCGGCGGTGGCTTACCCCTCGTATACGCAGTACGTGGTGCGGGCCAACCGGTCGGCGGCGCAGGCGCAGATGATGGACATCGCCAACCGCCAGCAGCAGTTTTTGCTGGCCAATCGGGCTTATGCGTCCAAGACCACGCTGGAGGCCAGCGGCTACGCGCCGCCAGCCTCGGTCAGCGCCAAATACAGCTATGACATTGCGGTGGGGACCGCTACCGTGCCCTCGTTCACCATCACTTTCAGGCCCACTGGAACCCAGGCCAGCGACGGCGACTTGACGCTCACCAGCGCAGGGGTGAAAACCCCGGACGGAAAATGGTAGCGCCACTGCCCATCAC
>JAKFXU010000437.1 GCA_021731215.1 Rhodoferax sp. | reverse complement strand
GCCGCATTGAGCGAGGAACCGGGTAGGGTGGGAACCGGGTAGGGTGGGCAAAGCGCAGCGTGCCCACGGGTCTGCGCTCCAAGCCGTGCAGCGGCACGCTCCACCTTTCAACACCCGCTTACATACAACAGGGCAAGCGAGCCTGACGCCGCCACATCAGTTTGAAGCGCACCTCATCCCACCCTTTGGGCGGGATGAGGCTCGAAACGCAATGCGGCTCAGCTAATCGTCAGGCGCTTTGAAGCCGACGTTGCTTTTTTGGGCAGTTCGAGCGTCAAGATGCCGTTTTCGTACTTGGCCGTAGCTTTGGCTTCGTCGACATCCTGCGACAAGGTGAAGGCGCGCGAGACCGAACCGCAATAGCGTTCGCTGCGCACCACTTTGCCGCCATCGCCCTTGAACTCTTTCTCGTCCATGGTCTGGGCATCGATTTGCACCAGATTGCCGTCAATGCGGACATTGATGTCTTCTTTTTTGACGCCGGGCAAGTCGGCGCGGACCTTGAATACACCATCCTTCTCGACCACATCAACCCGAATGTCCAGATTTTCCAGATTTCGGTCGATCCGCACGGGCGCCATGAAGCGCCGGAACATGGATTCAAACGGATCAGCAAGGGTCGGTTCAAATAAACGCAAATTGGACATGCTATTTTCTCCAGGTTTAAAGTTGCACACTGCCACACTGTTATTTGTCACAACCGGCATGGCATTAACTGACTGAGGGTGACGCGCCAAGCTTATGCAGCGCGGCGGCGTGTGACTTGATAACTCGCAAACCCGAGCCAGTTAGTGCAATCCGGGCTGGCTCAGCGCTAGGCGGCGCAGCCGGTCTCCTGTAAGATTTCTCAGGGTAGCTGGGCATTTCATTGAATCCATCATGATTGTCGCCAGCAACATCAGCATCAGCCACCACGGAGAGCACCCGCATGGAGAATCCTTCGGACGACGCGGCCCAGAAGCTTCAGCTCAGCTACCGGCTGCTGTTTGAGCGCAATCCGCTGCCGATGTGGGTCTATGACGCCCAGACCCTGGGCATGCTGGCGGTTAACGATGCCGCCTTGGCACAGTACGGTTACAGCAAGCAGGAATTTGTCGGCCTGACCCTGCTCGACCTGCTCCATGCTGACGATGCGGCGCAATTGGCGCAGAGCCTGCAACTCCCGCTGGATCAGCAGTCCACACCCAGGCGCTGGCGGCACCGCAGCCGCAGCGGCGAGCTGCTCGAAGTCGAAACCGTGACCGAGGAACTTGAGTTCGACGGCATTCACGCGCACGTGATGCTGGTCAAGGATGTGACCGAGCAGCGGCGGGCCGAGCAGCGTCTGCGGGAGGAGCACGCGATTCTCGCGGCCGTCATCAATGCGAGCAACGACGCCATCGTCATTGTTGATGGCGAGGGACGGATCAAGATGTTCAACCCGGGCGCGGAGCGCGTTTTTCGTCGAACCCGATCGAGCATGGAGGGCCAGGCCATGGAGGTGCTGTTGCCCGCGCGCTTTCGCGCCGCGCACCGGCAGCATTGCCAACGATTCGCCGCAGCAGGCGGGGCGAGCCGCATGATGGGCCTGGGTCTGGTCAAGGGGCTGCGCTCCGATGACCAGGAACTTGACCTCGAAGGCGTCATCTCCCAGGTCAGCGTGCAGCAACAGCCGATGCTGATTGCCAGCTTGCGCGATGTCACCGCACGCGTGCGCCTCGATGCCGAGTTTGCGCAGTCACGCGCGCAACTCTCCAAGTTGACACAAAAACTCATGCAGCAGGAGAAGACACTGGTCAAGCGCCTGGCGCAGGCGCTGCACGACCAACTGGGTCAGACCATGGCTGCCATTCGCATGGTTCACGAAGCCACCGTTGCGATGCAGGCCGACCCCACCTCGGCTGGCATGGAGCGGCTCCAGGGGCAGCTTGGCACGCTGATCGACCAGGCCATCCGCCAGGTCAGGCAGGTGCTGATTGACTTGCGCCCGCCCTTGCTGGAGGAGCAGGGGCTCGCCGCTGCACTCGACAATGAACTGCGCAACCGCTCGCTGACACTGCCGCAGGTCGATATCGTGATTGAGGTGCCGCCCCAAATTGCCTTGCTGCGCTGGCCCAGCGAGGTCGAATATGTCGCCTTCATGGTGGCGCGCGAAGCGGTCGAGAATGCCTTGCGGCACTCGCGAGCGGGTTCGGTGCACGTCAGGCTGGCCGGCACGCCAGCGTTACTGCAGTTGGAGGTCGCCGACAACGGTGTTGGCATTGCCGCGGGCGCCGCGCCGCGAGCCGGCCATCTTGGCATTCTCGGTATGCACGAGCGCTCGGCTGCGGTAGGCGCCAAGGTGATGGTCGACACCGGCCCGGATCAGGGCACGCGCGTGACGTTTCGCTGGGAGCCAGCGTTCCACTGGGAACCTACGATATGACCCGTTTGTACCTGGTCGATGACCACCAGATCATGCGTGAAGGCCTGCGCGCCCTGTTGCAAGCCGTCGGCCACCAGGTGCTGGGTGAATCAGCCGACCCGACCGAGGCGCTGGCCGACCTGCTGCGCCTGCGCCCCGAGGTGTTGCTGCTGGACCTTAATCTTGGCGGGCGCTCCGGCTTTGAGTTGCTCGCTGAGTTGCAACGCCGTCAACTGCCGACCCGCTGCGTCGTTCTGACCATGTCGGCGCAGCCGCGCCAGGTGGCGGAGGCGATGCGCATGGGGGCCAGCGCCTACGTGCTCAAAGGGTCGGCCGGCAGCGATCTGATGAGCGCCATTGAGGCCGCGGTGCAGGGGAAAAAATACCTCGGCCCCGAGGTAGCCGATCTGGCGCTGCAGGTTTTCACGCAACACGATGGAGACGATCCCCTGGGCGCACTGTCGCCGCGCGAGCGGCAAATCATCATCATGGTAGTCAACGGCCACTCCAGCGCCAAAATTGGTCAGAAACTGCATTTGTCACCCAAGACGGTGGCCACCTACCGCAGTCGACTGATGGCCAAGCTCGGCGTGAACGATGTCACCGGGCTGGTGCGACTGGCGGTACGCTGCAAGCTGGTCGATTCCGACAGCGTTTAGCGGTACCCTCACCGCAGTCCTCTCCCGCCCGCAGGAGAGGGGGTCAATGCACCTGTGACCCCGCCAGCGGGAGCGCCTGGTTGCCGGGTCGGCTTTGAAAATTGCTGATCTGTATGAAGCTGCCGACGCGAGGCGTCAAGATCACCCTACAGACGCGGACTGCGGCGCCCAATAAAGTTGTGCTGCAGGAATCGCTTAGGCGCCCACCGGGCACGGCATCCGGCAAGTGAGCAGCACCATGATGAACGTTCAACCGATATCGAGCGCCGCCCGTTGGCAGCCCTGCCTGACTCGACCCGTTTTGAAGCTCGAAAGTGACGAGCGCTGGTCGACCTTTGACGAAGTCCTGAATTTGTTGCGTTTCGACGGCCACGTGCGCGAAGTCAACGACGCCAGCCTGTTCCGGCGGCGTCGCCTCAAGGCCGGTCAGTCCGCCTTGTCCATGGGCCAGCCGTTTGACGGGCTTTATGTGGTGCGCCTGGGGGCGCTCAAGACCTCGATGACGCACCTGGACGGCACCGAGCATGTGCTGGCTTTTCCCATGAAGGGGGACTTGCTGGGTTTTGACGGTGTTTGCAGAAACAAATACCTGAGCGAAGTGGTCGCCCTGACTGATTGCGACTTGATCAAGATCCCGGCCGCGGAATTGTTTTCGCCCGGGCGCAGTTGCAACGATATGGAGCGCATGGCCTATTGGGCCATCAGCCGCGAGATCGTCCAGGAGCAATCCGCCTACGCC
>JAKFXU010000083.1 GCA_021731215.1 Rhodoferax sp. | reverse complement strand
ATTCACAGCTACCCCAAGCCCTATATTGCCTTCATGGACGGCATCGTGATGGGCGGCGGCATGGGGATCAGCCAGGGGGCCCAAATCCGCATCGTCACGCAGCGGACCAAGATGGCCATGCCCGAGACCCATATCGGCCTGTTTCCCGATGTTGGCGGCGGTTATTTCCTGAGCCGCTGTCCCGGCGCCAGTGGCGAATGGCTGGCGCTGACCGGCGAGATCATCGGCGCCGGTCCAGCGCTGGAGCTGGGTTTGGCCGATACCTGTTTTGACGCAGAGAAACTGGCGTCGGCCTGGAATGCCTTGGCCAGCACCGACTTTGCCCGGCCCGGCGCCATGGATCAATGGCTGGCGATGTTTTCAATCGCTGCACCCGCCCATGCCACGCTCGCCAGCGCCAAAATCGATCACTATTTTTCACTCAATTCAGTGTCGGACATCGTGCATGCGCTGGAGGCCGATGACAGCGCCTGGGCGCAGCACTGCGCCGCCAGTTTGCGCAAACGCTCGCCGCTGATGCTGCACGTGGTGCTGGCGCAAATTCGCCGCGCCCGCGCCATGACGCTGGCCGACGCTCTGCGCCTGGAGCGTGACATGGTGCAGCACTGCTTTCACCCGCAGCATCTGGGGCGCAGCGCCAGCCAAAGCGAGATCGTGGAGGGCATCCGCGCCTTGGCGGTGGACAAGGATCACGCCCCGCGCTGGAACCCGGCCCGCATTGAAGAGGTCAGCAGCGCCATGGTGAAACCGTTCTTCAGCAGCCCGTGGACGCCCAGGACCCACCCGCTGCGCGAACTGAGTTGAGCGCAAGCCGTCAAAGCTGGCGATAAACCGCCTGCGCCAGTTGCATCAGCGTCTCGCGCGGCACCGGCCCGGCCAGCGCGTAGCCAAAGCCCTGGTCGATCCAGTAAAAGCTCGGTATCGGCCCATCCGCCACAAAGTTGAAACCGGTCTCACGCGCGTCGGTGCCGGCTGGCGTCTTCTCCACTGCCCCGAGATAGAGGGTGATGCGCGTGCCGGCCGCGTTCTGGAACATGAACTGCGCGCGCGCACCCGCTTCGCCGGGCAGCAGCCGTCCGCCCATCAGTTCGTAGCCCTGCTCAGTCAAATGGGGGACTTTCAGCGGCCGACCGACGCGTTTGGACAGCCATTGCACCAAATGCTCCTGCTCGGCCGCGCTGACCTCGACCGGATGGCGCAGTTCCGGCGAATACACGACGTGCGCGAGGCCGGCCTGGCGCGCAAAATCCTGCTCCGCCCGCGCTTTGGCCAGCGCGGGCGAGGGCGAGCCGCCTTGCCAGGCCGTATTGGAAAACCAGCCCACGCCAAACGCCAGCAGCACCCCGGCGGCCATGCCGCCCCAGCGCCACCACTGATTGATTTCCTGCTGCGAGGCCGCGCTGTGTTGCGCCGCCGTCAGCAGGGTGGCCGGAGCCGGCTCGGCCAGCACGTGCTGGTGCAGGCCGCGCAAGGCCTTGCGCTGCTGCTGCCACTGCAGCACGACGGCCTGCGCAGCAGGGTCTTGCGCCAGGCGCGCCTGCAGGGCGGCCAGCGCCGCCCCGGCAAGCTGGCCATCCACCAGAGCGTGGATTTCGTCTTCAGTCAGGGGCGCAGAAAGAGTCCGGTCCATGGTGTTTTTCCAGTGCCTCATTGCAGGCGACGAAAGGGGGCTACGGTGCTGGCCGCACTGGCCGCACTGGCCGAGTCAGGCTGCGGCTCGGCACTGCGGGCCGGCGCGTCCAGCAGGGCCTGCAGCCGGCTGCGCGCGCGCGACAGGCGCGACATGACCGTGCCAATCGGAACCCCGGTAATTTTTGCCACTTCGGCATAGCTCATGTCCTCCAGGCTGACCAGCAGCAGAACCGCCCGCTGCTCCTGCGGCAGGCGCAGCAGGCAACGCTGCAAATCGAGGGCCGGCCCCGGATTGGCATCGGGCGCCGCCAGCTCATGCGCCAGCTCATCAATATCCACGGTGCCACCGGGTGTTTGCCGGGTGGCCCGGCGCAGCTGGTTGGCAAACAGGTTGTGCATCACGGTGAACAGCCAGGCCCGCAGGTCAGAGCCCGCCGCCCACAAACGCCATTTGCTGCAGGCGCGCTCCAGCGTGTCCTGCACCAAGTCATCGGCGGCCCAGGCGTCGCCCGTCAGCGCGCGCGCATAGCGGCGCAGCGCGGGTATTTGCTCGACGATCGGTTGGCGATTCATGGCTGCATTCTGGCCGCAATCCGGTGGTTCCGGGCAGAATCAGCGCCCATGAATCAGGGTTTGGCCGTCTGCCACACCTTGTTGACGCCGTCACCCGTCTTGTCGCCGGGCTTGCTGTCCTTGATCCAGTAATAGACTGGCATGCCCTTGACTGCCCATTGTTTCGTGCCATCGTCGCGCGTGATGATGCTGTAGTTGCCCGACGCCTTGTCAGCGTCTGCCGCCATCAAAGGGGGCCAATTGACGGCGCAAGGCCCGTTGCAAGTCGATTTGCCGCTGCCGGCCATGTCTTTGTCAAAGGTATACAGCGTCATGCCGTTGGGGCCGACCAGCACGCCGTCGGCGACCTTGACCGGGGCGGCCGCCATGGCCGCGCACCCCGCCAAAACGACAAGCGTCAAGGAAAGAGCCGCAGTAGCGCGAGAGATAAATTTCATGATGAACTCCTGAGTTGATGGACGCAAACAAGCATTTGCAATCACATAAACACCGGCACCACCCGGTTTATTCCCTCGGCATGAAAAAATTCAGCGCTGACGCCCCTTCATGGCGCGTTCCACCTCGCGCTTGCCTTCGCGGTCCTTGATGGTGTCGCGCTTGTCGTGCTCGGCCTTGCCCTTGGCCAGGGCAATGTCGCATTTGATTTTTCCTGCTTTCCAGTGCAGATTGAGCGGCACCAGCGTGTAGCCTTTTTGCTCCACTTTGCCAATCAGCCGCTTGATCTCTTCCTTGTGCATCAAGAGCTTCTTGGTACGCACCTTGTCCGGGCTGATGTGGGTCGAGGCGGTGTTGAGCGGGTTGATCTGCAGGCCAATCAGGAACAGCTCGCCGTTGCGAACCACCACATAACCATCGGTCAACTGCACCTTGCCGGCGCGCAGCGATTTGACCTCCCAGCCCTCCAGCACCAGCCCGGCCTCAAAGCGTTCCTCGAAAAAATAGTTGTAGGCGGCCTTCTTGTTGTCGGCAATGCGGGCAGCGGTTTCAGGTTTTTTGGCCATGGGGTCAATGTGGGGTTGTAAGGGGTGCGAACAAGGCTTGTCTACAATCCCGCGCAGGCCTGCATTCTATGAAAACCGTAACCAAGTCCGTCCTGATCTGGTACAGCCCGCAAGAAATGTATGTTCTTGTGACTGACGTTGACCATTACCCCCAGTTTCTGCCCTGGTGCGACCGCGCCCGCGTGGTCAGTGCCGACGCGCACGGCATGACGGCGGAAATCGGCATTGCTTTCAGTGGTATCCACCAGACTTTCACCACCCGCAACCAGCATGTGCCCGATCGTCAGGTCATCATCAAACTGGTCAACGGCCCCTTTTCTCAGCTCGATGGCGAGTGGAATTTCGTGCCGCTGGGCGACGGCAGCCAGCGCGCCTGCCGGGTGGAGCTGACACTCAACTACGGTTTTGGCAACGCCACGCTGGGCAAACTGGTGGGCCCGGTGTTTGACAAGATTGCCGCCAGCATGGTGGACGCCTTTGTCAAGCGCGCGGCCCAGGTTTATGGCGAATGATGTGAGCATTCAAGTCACCGTGGTCTATGCGCCGAGTGCCCGGGTGGTGCATGAAATCGCCCTGCAG
>JAKFXU010000084.1 GCA_021731215.1 Rhodoferax sp. | reverse complement strand
GTTAACAGCCAGCACTAACCGGGGGCTGAGCGGGGGCTATTGTGAGCGCGTGCTGACTGGTTAAGAATCAACTTTGCATCGTGTAGCGTTACGGGATACAATGAAACATGATTAAGACATTCCGGCATAAGGGCCTGAAAGCTTTTTTTGAGAAAGGGAGCATGGCTGGCATTCAGGCTGTCCATGCCCCGCGCCTGGCCGCCATGCTGCGACGCCTAAACGAAACGACCAACGCCCAAGGCATGAATCTGCCGGGCTGGGGCTTGCACCCGTTGCAGGGGCGCGAGTTCAAGGGGCATTTTTCAGTGTGGGTAAGTGGCAATTGGCGAATGACTTTTACTTTTGATGGCACGGACGCCGTGCTGGTGGACTATCAGGACTACCACTGAAACAGGAGATACAACGATGACACGCATGTTCAACCCCCCGCATCCCGGCCTGACGCTGCGCGACGATGTGTTGCCCGCACTGGGCCTGACTGTTACGCAAGCCGCGCAACAGCTTGACGTGTCCCGCGTGGCACTGTCCCGCGTTCTCAATGGCCGCGCTGCTATCTCGCCTGAAATGGCTTTGCGTATCGAGGCCTGGCTGGGCGTGGCGCGTGGCGGCGAGGCCCGCCTGTGGCTGGCTGAGCAAAGCGCCTATGACGTGTGGCAGGCCGCGCAGAAATTCAAAGCTGTGCCGATGCGCGTTCAACCTGCGCCCATGGCTGCATGAGCCGCCACGGCACGGCGAGGCACATCATGAACAGGCACAACCCCGCGCACCCCGGCGAGCTGCTGGCCGGATGGCTTGAAGACCTGGGCACGACGCCGGGTCACTGAGCCCCGAACAAGCGCACGCGGTTACCACCACTTTCCTTGGCGCGGTACATGGCGGCATCGGCACTCTGCGAAAGCGACAGCTCATCGCTGCCATGTTCGGGATAAATGGCGACACCGATGCTCGATGAAATCACCAGGTGTCGGCCATCGAGCTCAAACGGCTGGTGCAAGGCGTTGCCTATTTTGCCGGCCACCAGCAAGGCATCCTGATCCTGCTCGATATCAGCCAGCAGCACGACAAATTCGTCACCCCCGAGACGGCCTACGGTATCGGCATCGCGCACACAGGCTTGCATCCGCTGCGCCGCGCCAGTGAGCAGCAAGTCGCCAACATGGTGGCCATGGCCATCGTTGATGGCCTTGAACTCGTCAAGATCGACAAACAACAAGGCCACGCGGGTCTGATCGCGCCGAGCCAGCACCAAGGCCTGACGCAGTCGGTCGTCAAACAGCGCGCGATTGGGCAGGCCAGTCAGGGCGTCGTGTTGTGCCAGATGTTTGAGGGCCTGGCGGCTCTCATGCAACTCGCGCAGGTTCGCCACAATGGTGTTCTGCATCTCGTTCAGACTGCCGGCCAGCAGCCCGATTTCATCCTTGCGGGCCGATGGCAGCTCACTGACCACTTGCGCTTTTGCAAACAACTGCATCGCCTCCACCATGGCCCGCAACGGGCCGGTCACCGCACGCGAGACCAGCGCGGCGAGCAGAACGGCCAGCGCACCGAGCGCGAGAATCATCTGGATGGTGGTCCAACCCACGCGTTTGGTCTCACGCACCACATTCTCCAGCGGCTGCGACAGGCCCAGAATCACAAACTGCTTTTCCACCGAGCCACCAAAAGGCAGCCGCACAAAGGCGGCCACCAGCGCACTATCGGGCTGTTGCGCCGCTTCGATCTGGGTCACCACACTGGCACTCTGGCCATTGATCAAGGCCGCCACCGGCTCAAAAAATTCCTGGATCAGAATTCTGCGCCCCTGTTCGAAACCAAAGGCTTCGGCCGGATTGGGGTGAATCAGGTAATCCCCCCAGTGGTTGCTCAAGTACAGTTGGTAGCCGTTCGGCAGATCCGATTTCAGGCGCGCGAACAGGCGATTCAGATCGAGGTTGATGACGATCAGACCCCCGCACCTTGCCGTCCTCGGCCAGCACCGGCGTGGCGACCCGCACGCTCGGTTTATGCAAGCCGGAATGCGCGCCCTCCTCGTGGTTGATGGTAATGGACGATAGATAGACTTGGCCCCGGCCCAGTTGCAAGGTGTTGAAGACGTAGGGGTAATGGGCTTTTTCCTGCAGATCGGGCGCCGCTATGGGTATCAGTTGGTCGCCGTCACGGTCCACCCGCACCAGCTCCAGACCGTGCCGGTCCGCGCCAATCAGTCGAATCTGGAAATATTCAGGGTGCACCGCCAGCATCGCGGCAAACATATCGGTCAGCAGTTTTTGGTCACGAACTGGGCCAGGCCCCTGGCGGGCACTGGCAATCCCAGCACTGATCGGCAGGCTGGCCAGCAGCGCGGTGTCGGCGGCAATCTCGTCGATACTGGCCTGAAAGCTGCGCCCCAGTACCTGGGTCGCCCTCAGCAAGTCGCCCTGTGCCGCCTTCAACAAGGTGGCACGGCTGCTGGCATAGGCGTAGTAGCCAACCAGCCCCATCGCCACCAAGCCAAAGCTGGCCAGCAACAGCCCGAGCTTGAAACCGATGCCGTAACGCATGGGCTAAAAGCGTGCCGGCAAATCGCCAGAGATAATGCGGGCCCACAGCGCGGCCCGGCGTTTGTCGTCTTCCACCGGTTCCAGCCAGATGATGCTGTCAGCCGGCGCCGGTGCGGTGTCGGCCTCGATCGTGTTCGACAGGCCCTGGCGCCGGGTCAACTCACGGCTGACTCGTCGGTCGAGCATGTAGTTGATCCAGCGTTCGGCCAGCTCTTTGTTCTTGACCCCGCGTGTCACCGCCCAGCAGTCCAGCCAGGCCAGCGCGCCCTCCACCGGAATGACATAGTCCACATCGGCGCCGGCGTCACGCAAGAGCTTGAGTTGCTGGCGTCCGTAATTGGCGAACATCAGTGCCACCGAGTGCTGGCGGAACAGCTCGACCGATTCTTCCGGCAAGGTGTAAAAGGTCAGCACGTTGCGGCGCAAGGCAATCAGGTGATTGACCACCTGCTTGAATTTCGTGCCTTCAATCTGGAACGGCTTACCCCCCAGCGCCAGCGAGGCGATCGAGAAGTTGTGGCTGCCGGTGTCAAAGGCGAGCACCCGCCCCCGGTACTGCGGGTCCCACAGCACCGACAGCGAAGTCGGCGCTGCCTTGAACTGCCTGCGGTCAAAGATCAGCCCCATTTCCGAATAGGTGTAGGCAATGGCATAGACCTGGCCCAACTGGGTGATGCCGGGAATGCTGCCGGTCGGGCGAAACCGGGGCAACTGGTGCGCGGTATTGGGTATGTTGGCGAGCCGCAGCGGCAGCACCAACTGCTGGGCCATGTAATACTGCAATTCGGCCGTATTGGCGGCAAAGACATCGAAGTCACCGCCCTGGTTGGCGCTGATCTTTTGCCGCAGCAGCTCATCCGAACTGACGAAGCTGACTTCGACCCGCACCCCGTGTTGCGCCTCAAACGCCTTGACCAGATCGCTGTCGGCGTAGCCGGGCCAGGTCAGCACGCGCAAGGTTTCCAGCGCCTGGCCGGGCAAACTCCAGGCCAGGCCGAGCAGCAGCGCGGCCACCAGCCGCCAGACGCTGGTGCCAGGCCACTTGCCTGGGGTCGGCTGACCCCGTGCCGTTTTTGAATTCAAGTACCACACTCCCGAATCGACTCGTTGCGCCAGGTCAACGAATCGTTAATGCGCATGGTACACCCGGCGCGCTACAAATCCATTTCGTTCACGATGCTGGCGCCCAGCACTTTTTGCCCCCCATATACAGCGGGCCTGCAGGCGGCGCGCCTGGAAGGCCTCGCAATTGGAC
>JAKFXU010000448.1 GCA_021731215.1 Rhodoferax sp. | reverse complement strand
GCGCCTGGATCTCCAGCAGGTGGCCGACGGCGCTGGTGACGACGTATTTTTCGTTTTCGAAGTGTTCGTCGTGTTTCTCGAACTTGCCCGCCACGGGCGTGAGGGCGCGCACGATGTCTTGCGCGACGGATGGTTTCTCGGCAATCACCAATGTTTTATTGAAAACTACGTTTTTAGTGAAATCTATGATTTTCATCTGACTACAATCCAGTTTCTCGCGTGCGCACAGGCGCACACACACGTGAGCGCGCACACGCACGCCCATACGAGTTCACCATACCAAATTTTTGAGTCCGGTCCAAAAGTGAGCCATATAGCCACCCCTGGCGCCAGTCGCCGCATTCAAACCCGTCGCTCCGGCGTGCACGGCAAAGGCGTGTTTGCGCTGCAGGACATCGCCGAGGGCGAGACCCTGATCGAGTACGTGGGCCAGGTCATCAGTTGGTCCGAGGCGCAAGAGCGCCATCCGCACGACCCCAGCGACCCCAACCACACCTTTTATTTTCACATTGATGAAACCCGTGTCATCGATGCCCTGTATGGCGGCAACTCCTCGCGCTGGATCAACCACGCCTGCGACCCCAACTGCGAGGCCGACGAGCAAAACGGACGCATCTTCATCAAGGCGCTGCGCAACATCCGGGCCGGCGAAGAGCTCAACTACGACTACGGCCTGATCATCGACCAGCGCTACACGCCCAAACTCAAGGCCGAGTACCCCTGCTGGTGCGGCGCCAAGAGTTGCCGCGGCACGCTGCTGGCGCCCAAGCGCGGCCGGCGCTGAAAGAGTTCATGAGCAGCGCGATACGGTGGCCGGCTGAGGCGATCTGGGAAGCGGTGGTGCCCGACCTGCCAGGTTTTACAGTCGAAGTGTTGCCGCAGCTTGATTCGACCAATAGCGAGCTGATGCGCCGCGCCCGCGCCGCTCGCCTGGAGCCGGTGCTGCTGGTGGCCGAGCGGCAAACCGCCGGCCGCGGCCGGCTCGGGCGGGACTGGCACAGCGAGGCCGACGCAGGCGCAAGCCTGTCAAGTGGCGGCTCTTTGACGTTTTCACTGGGCCTGCCGTTGGCGCCGCTCGACTGGTCGGGCCTGTCGCTCGCCGTGGGCTTGAGCGTGGTGCAAAGCCTGCATCCCGATTTGCACCTGAAGTGGCCCAACGACGTGTGGCTGCAGGAGCGCAAACTGGCCGGCATTCTGATCGAGACCGCCAGTGTGGGCGACAGCGCGGCCACCCGTTATGCGGTGGTCGGCGTGGGCATCAACATCGGGCCGCGCGCGGCCAGCGGTCTGGCCACGCCGCCGGCCTGGCTGCGCGAAGTGCTGCCCGGCATCGACGCGCCCCAGGCGCTGCTGCGCATCGCTGCGCCGTTGGTGCAAGCCATCAAGGCGTTTGAAGCGCGCGGGTTTGCGCCCCTGCAGAGCCGTTTCAATGCGCGCGACGCGCTCGGCGGCTTGCCGGTCACGCTCAGTGATGGCCTGTGCGGCACCGCGCTGGGGGTGGACGGCGTCGGCGCGCTGCGGGTGCAGACGGCGCAGGGCCTGCAAAGCATTGCCAGTGCCGAGGTCAGTGTGCGCCTGCTGGAGCCGCCGCCCTACCCCCATCTTTAGCCCCTATCGTTTCACCCATGCTGCGATTTCTTGTGTTGGCGCTGGTGCTGAGCAACGGCCTCTACTTCGCCTGGTCGCAAGGTTTGTTGCAGGCCTACGGTTTTGCGCCGGCATCGCAGAGCGAGCCGCAGCGCCTGGCACGGCAACTGCGCCCAGAGGCGCTGCGCCTGCTCAGTGTGCAAGAGTTGCAGCAGAGCGAGGCGGCATCAGCCGTGGGCGCCCGGCCCGGCGTGTGTCTGCAGGCCGGTTTGTTCGATGAGGCGCAGACGGCGCTGTTGCGCGACGCCCTGGAGGCGGCCTTGCCGGCCGGGTCCTGGTCGCTCGATGAAGTGCTGGAGCCGGCGCGCTGGATCGTCTACATGGGCCCCTACCCCAGCGCCGAGGCGCTGGCCAAAAAGCGCGCCGAGCTGGCCGCCTTGAACTTGCGCTTTGAGTCGCTGGGCAACCCGGCGCTGCAGGGGGGCTTGTCCCTGGGCGGGTTCGAGACCCAGGCGGCGGCCAATGCCCAGCTCAACGCCCTGAGCCGGCGCGGCGTGCGCACGGCACGGGTGCTGCAGGAGCGCGCCGAGCTGCGCGGCCTCATGCTGCGGCTGCCGGCGGCTGACAGCGCGCAGCGGACCCGCCTCGAGGCGTTGACGCCGGCCCTGGCCGGCAAGCCGCTGAGCCCGTGCCGCTGAGCCGCCAACGGCACGCCTGCCAAGTCATGCGCCGTCAGGCGGGGGCTCGGTGGCCTCGGCCATGAAGCGCACACTGAAGCGGGCCCCGGGGGGCTGCTGGCCGGGCCGGGTGTCCTCCATGCCGAGGGTGGCGTTGTGCTGGTGCGCGATTTCCAGCACGATCGGCAAGCCCAGGCCGGAGCCATCGGCCTCGGTGCCCAGGGCGCGGTAGAACGGCTGCAGGATCAGCTCGCGCTCGGCCTCTGGCACGCCGGGCCCGGAGTCTTCCACCTGCAACACCAGGGCCTTGCCAAAACGGTCGGTCAGCACGCGCGCCGTGATCACCCCGGGCGACTCCAGACTGGAGGGGGTGTAGTTGATGGCGTTGTCCACCAGGTTGCGAATCAGTTCCTTGAGCAGGGTCGGGTTGCCGGCGAGCTGACCGCCCGGCGCACCCGGCAGTGCGCCTTCATAGCCCAGGTCGATGTGCTTTTCGATCGCCCGCGGGACGCAATCGCGCACCACTGCCATGGTCAGATCGGCCAGATCACAGGCCTGGCGCGGCATCACCGCGCCGGCGCTCTCCGCCCGCGCCAGCGCCAGCAACTGGTTGACGGTATGGGTCGCGCGGATGCTGGCGCGGCCAATCTGGCGCAGCGACTGTTTGAGCTCATCGGCGTTGGCGCCTTCGCGTTGCGCCAGGTCGGCCTGCATGCGCAAACCGGCCAGCGGCGTCTTGAGTTGATGGGCGGCATCGGCCAGAAAGCGTTTTTGGGTCGCAATCGAGTCCTTCAGTCGCAGCAGCAGATCGTTGACCGAATACACCAGCGGCGCCACCTCCAGCGGCACCGCCTGCGCATCAATCGGGCTCAGGTCATCGGGTTTGCGCGCGCGGATGCGTTCTTCGAGCTGGTTCAGGGGCTTGATCGCCTGCACCAGCGCCAGCCAAACCAGCAGCACCGCCATCGGCAGGATGACAAACTGCGGCAACATCACGCCCTTGACAATTTCAGTCGCCAGCACCGAGCGTTTTTCCAGCGTTTCGGCCACTTGGACCAGTGCTGGCTTGGCGTCTGGCAGCGCCAGCTTGACCCAGGTATAGGCGACCCTGACGTTCGCGCCGTGGACTTCATCGTCGCGCACGCGGATGGCGTCAAACACGATTTTTTCGTGCGCCGGCGGCAGCGGCAGGGCGCGCTCGCCGGCCAGGTGCTCGCCGCGCGCCCCCAGCACCTGGTAGTAAACCGTGTCCGAATCATCGGCGCGCAGCAGTTCGCGCGCGGGCAGCGGCAGGTTGAAGTTCACCCGATTCTGGCTGACCGTGATCAGTTGCGCCAGCGCCCCCACGTTGTACTCCAGCGCCCGGTCAAACGGCTTGGCGGCAATGCTCTGCGCCACCAGCCAGGTCAGCACCAGGCTGACCGGCCACAGCAGCAGCAGCGGCGTGAGCATCCAGTCCAGGATTTCACCGAACAGGGAGCGCTGTTCGCGGTGGGAAATAGTCACGGTGTCATTCCGACTTCAGTTGATGGATCGTTT
>JAKFXU010000231.1 GCA_021731215.1 Rhodoferax sp. | reverse complement strand
GACGCTTTCGGCGCCCTGGCGCACGTTGAAGACGACTTTGACCAGGCTGGACTGCATGGCCTTGAGTTGTGCCATCAGACTGGTGCTGTCACCGCTTTGCAGTTCAACCTGCATGCGCAAATCGCCGGCGGCCACACTTTGCGCCAGCGCGGCAGCCTCGCCCGGCTCGCTCCCGAGCTGGCGGCGCAGGTTGCGCACCAAAAAGAAACCAAACAGGCGGGTAGAAATTTTTAGATTGTTCATAGTGATATCTCCAGTGCTTGGGTTGTCTGGCGCTACTGCACGACCAGCCCCATCCCGGCGCCGGTCATGAGTTTTTCAATGTCCAGCAGTATCAGCATGCGGTCCTGCACCGAGCCGATGGCCAGCAGGTAGTCGCTGCCAATCGTCGATGAAAACTCGGGTACCGGACGCAGTTGCTCCGGGGTGAGCGTGATCACGTCCGACACGCCATCGACCACCATGCCAACCACCCGCGCGCCGATATTGAGCACGATCACCACCGTGAAACTGTCGTAGTTGACCTGCGCCAGATTGAACTTGAGACGCAGGTCAAAAATCGGAACGATAACGCCGCGCAGGTTGATGACGCCCTTGATGAAGGCCGGCATATTGGCCATGCGGGCGGGCTCTTCGAACGAGCGGATTTCCTGCACACGCAGGATATCGATGCCGTATTCCTCGGTGCCAAGCTTGAAGGCAGGAACTCGCAAATCTGGATGGCCACAGGGGCCGCCATAGGCTTCGTGAACCCCTCAGCCGCTATGGCTGGGGGGGCTGCCACCTCGATCGTCTGCTCCATTCACACTCCCTGTTGCGCAAACCAAAGCGGTCACTGTATAGCGTCTGCTCGTTGGCTACACTCCCGGCAAATGCGTATTCGCACTACCCATAAACCGGTAGTTGGTAGGGCGACTGTCAGCGCTTAACGCGGCGGACGTTCCTTGTTCACCACATAGCGCGTCAGCGCCGCCACGCTATGGCAGTCGAGCTTGCGCATGATGTTGCGCCGATGCACCTCCACCGTGGCGGTGGCGATGTGCAGCTTGTCGGCTATCTGGTTCGATGTAAACCCATCGGCCACCAGTTTCAGTACCTGGCGCTCGCGCGCGCCCAGCAGCACCGGACGCGCCACCGTGCCCTGCGTGAGCAAGGCAAGCGCCACCACGCCGGCGACGTCGGGGCACAGGTAGTTGCGGCCCGACTGCACCGCACGGATGGCGCGCAGCAATTCGTCGCTGGCTTCGGCCTTGGTGACATAGCCGCTGGCCCCGGCGCCCAGCATATCGAGCACGTTGCTCTGGTCGGCATAGGCCGACAAGGCCAGCACCTTGACCTGCGGCAGAGCAGCGCGCAAGGCTTGCGTGACCTCGATGCCGTTCATGCCGGGCATCGAGATGTCCATGCAAACGATGTGCGGCGCGGTTTCACGCGCCAGGCGAACGACCTGCAAACCGTCGCCGGCTTGGCCCACCACCTCGATGTCAGGCTCGGCCTGCAACAGCAGGCACAGTGCCTGGCGGAAGATTTGATGGTCATCGGCCAGAAGAATGCGGATTTTCATGAGGTACGAGGTCTTTCAGGGCTGTCAAATTTCAAGCTCGATGCGCGTGCCCGAGCCCGGCACCGACACCAGGCGCAAACGACCACCGACAAACTCCGCGGTTTCGCGCATGTGCAGCAAACCCTGGCCCGCGCCGTAACCAGCGGCAGCCACCTGCGCGGGGTCAAAACCAATCCCGTCGTCGATGACCGAGAGGCGCAGCGGACTGGCAGCGAGTTGGAGCCTGAGCCGGACTGCGCTGGCCTGGGCGTGTTTAGCACAGTTGGTCAAGGCTTCCTGCACGATGTGAAACAGCGCGAATTCAAGTTCCGGCGCAAACTGCACCGCGTCATGCGCACAATCGACGCGCACCTGCAGGCCGGTGCGCTTGGCAAACAACTGCGCGCAGCTTTGCAACGCGCTGATCAGTTGGCCGCGCGCGAGCAAAGGCGGGCTCAGTTCGGCACAGATGTCGCGAATGCTCAGGGTGGTGTCGGCAATCAGGGCGCGCGTGTCTTCGACGCGCTCGGCAAACTCCGGCGTCTCACGCGCCTGAGACGATGCCCGTGCAATGTTGTCGAAGTTGATGCGCAGCGCCGCCAGGTTGGGGCTGGTGCGCTCATGGAGTTGGCGTGAAAAACGGCGTTGGGCCCGCTCCTGCGCCTGCACCAATAGGTGGGACAGCTCTTCAATGCGCCGGGACTGGCTCAAACGCTGCTGCTCAAGCCGCTTGCGCTCGGTCACGTCGAACTTGACCGCCACGTAATGCGTGATCGTGCCCTGCGCATCGAGCATCGGCGCAATCATGGTGTCCTCGTCATAGAGCGAGCCATCTTTACGCCGGTTCACCATTTCACCGCGCCATTCTTTTTTGGCCAGCAGCGTGTCCCACATCGCGCGGTAATAGGCGCCGTCCTGCCGGCCCGATTTGAGCAGCTCTCTGGGATTGCGCCCGAGCGCCTCCGCCAGGCTGTAGCCGCTGATCTGGCTGAAGGCCGGGTTGGCCCATTCGATGCGACCGTCTTTGTCCGTAATGACGATGCTGTTGCCCGCCACGTTGAGCGCCGCGTCTTTCAGTTTGAGCTGCTGCGCGACCCGCCTGAGTTGACTGACGTAGGTGGCCAGCGCCATGCCGACCACCGACAGGGCCACCATGTAGGCCCAGTAATTGGCCAGCCCGGCGCTGCGCAATTCATCGGCAAAATAGCCGGTTTCCAGGTAGGCGCCGATCAAGGCCTGGGCGGCAATCAGCAGCACGGCGAAAGTGGTGCCGCGCGTCCCCATCCGAGTGGCAACCCAGGCAACGAATAAAAACATGACGTACCCTTTTGGGAAGTCCGTCAGGTAGGGTTGCCACCAGTCGAGGAAAACGATTTGACCGGCCGTGAACGTGAGGCCAACCAGTAACACGCCTTCGAGCCACTGCCGGGCGTTCAGCAGCGCCCAGCCTGGCCGCCACCAAGCCAGAACCAAGGGCGTGAACAGCACCACGCCGAGCACATCGCCCATCCACCAGTAATAGGCGTACCGAGCATAATCGGCCGCGGCGATGGCGCCCGTGAGCAGCAAGAACAAGGGTCCGAGCAGGGCGCCGACCAGGCTTGCCAGCGCCCCGCCCAGTGCAATCAGGCACAGGTAATCTGACAGCGTGCGCAGGGTCGCGGCCGATCGAGCGCGCCGCGTCAGCAGCCAAACGCCCAGCAAGCCCTGCAGGACATGAACCAGGGTGAAGCCCAACACCGCCCCCAGTGAATCAAGCGTCAGTGCGCCCAGCAGCAGCGAACCGAGCAACACGCCCCAGATCAAGCGCCGGCCACCGATCAGCAGCGCCGCCAGCGCCAGGCCGGCACCGGGCCAGACCCGACTCACCACGCCGTGGTCGGTCATGAAGTAATTGGTGGCCAGGCCCGCCAACAGGTAGAGCAGGGCCACGCCGAGCTGCGCCAGCGAGGTGCTCAAAATGTTCCTGTCATTGCGGTCGCTGACGGACATGGGCTTGTCTTAAAGGGAGGGACGGGTGCGCTGGCAATCAGGGCGCGGAAAAGGAGGCGCCTGATCATATCGCCATGCCGGCAATGGCTTGCCACTCCAGGCGCTGCCCGGTAGGCGCCCCGGCACGCCGCCAAAAACCGATAATCAACCCATGAGCACCACCGAACCCAAGGCGTCCGCCGCCCCCTCGTCCAGCGCCAGCTTCGCCAGCCTGACGCTGAACCCGGCCACGTTGGCCAACCTGCAGCAGCTCGGCTATCTGGAGA
The DNA here is from genome assembly GCA_021731215.1 of Rhodoferax sp. Classification (GTDB taxonomy): domain Bacteria; phylum Pseudomonadota; class Gammaproteobacteria; order Burkholderiales; family Burkholderiaceae_C; genus Rhodoferax. The sequence goes on along the minus strand of JAKFXU010000231.1, from coordinate 21 downwards.
TGACGCCGATCCAGGCTGCCG
>JAKFXU010000232.1 GCA_021731215.1 Rhodoferax sp. | reverse complement strand
ATCATTCCCGGTTTCGCCTTAAGTATCTGAATGTCCTCTCCCCCTCCCAACGCATCGGCCGGCCTGAACCTGGCCCAACAAAAAGCCGTCAATTTCATGCATGGCCCGTGCCTGGTGCTGGCCGGCGCCGGCTCGGGCAAGACGCGCGTCATCACGCACAAGATCGGCCGCCTGATCCAGGCCGGGCTGGCGCCCAAACGCATCGCCGCCATCACCTTCACCAACAAGGCGGCGGCCGAGATGCGCGAACGGGCCAAGGGCCTGATCGGGCGCGCGGCCAAAGAGGTGGTGATTTGCACTTTTCACGCGCTCGGGGTGCGCATGCTGCGCCAAGACGGCGCGGCGCTGGGCCTCAAACCCAATTTCTCCATTCTGGACAGCGACGACGTCACCAGCATCCTGAAAGACGCCGGCGGCACGGTCGATGCGGCCACGGCGCGCAGTTGGCAGTGGACCATCAGCCGCTGGAAAAACCAGGGGCTCAATGCCGAGCGCGCCGCCGCCCTGGCCGCCGATGACAATGAGCGCATCATCGCGCGCGTCATGGCGCACTATGAAGAGCGCCTGAGCGCCTACCAGAGCGTGGACTTTGACGACCTGATCAGCCTGCCGCTCAAGCTGCTGCAAAACCATCAAGAGGTGCGCCAGAAGTGGCAACAGCAGATGGGCCACGTGCTGGTCGATGAGTACCAGGACACCAATGCCACGCAATACGAGGTGCTGAAACTGCTGGTGAGCGGCAACCCGCCGGGTAGTGCGCGCTTTACGGCGGTGGGCGACGACGACCAGTCGATCTATGGCTGGCGCGGCGCCACGCTGGACAACCTGAAAAAACTGCCGCTTGATTTCCCCGCGCTCAAAGTCATCAAGCTGGAACAGAACTACCGCTCCACCAGCGCCATCCTGCGCGCCGCCAATAACGTGATCGGCCCCAACCCCAAGCTGTTCCCCAAGAAGCTGTGGAGCGATCTGGGCGAGGGCGAGCCGGTGCGGGTGGTCGATGCCGACAGCGAAGAACACGAGGCTGAGCGCACGGTGGCGCGCATCCAGAGCCTGCGCGCCAGTGGCCTGCCGCACGCCGGGCCGCAGTTCCAGGAGTTCCGCCACTTCGCCGTGCTGTACCGCGCCAACCACCAGGCCAAGACCTTCGAGAAAGCGCTGCGCAAGGCGGCGATTCCGTACAAGGTCTCGGGCGGCACCAGCTTCTTCGACCGGGCCGAGATCAAGGACCTGTGCGGCTGGTTCCGGCTCTGGATCAACAACGATGACGACCCGGCCTTTCTGCGCGCCGTGACGGTCCCCAAGCGCGGCATCGGCCACCAGACCCTGGCGCAACTCGGCGTGTTTTCCAAACAGTACAAGCTGAGCCTGTTCGAGGCCTTGTTTTCGTCCTCGCTGGGCAGCCTGCTGAGCAGCAAGGCGCTGGGCAGCCTGCACGAGTTTGGCCGCTACGTGAATGACCTGGAGTTCCGCGCCCGCCACACGCTCGGGGCCGAATCAGCCAAAGCGTTCTTGCTGGAATGGCTCAAAGACATCGGCTACGAGAAGCACCTGTACGACGGCGAAGACAGCGACAAAGTGGCGGCCGCGCGCTGGACCAATGTGCTCGATTTCTGCGACTGGATGGCGGCGCGCTGCGGCGGCGAGATCGACGATGCGGCCGGTGTCGCCACCAGCAACGAAATCAAGTCACTGCTGGAAGTGGCGCAGACCGTGTCGCTGCTGTCGACCATCAGCGAGCGCGAGCAGGACATGGACGTGGTGACCCTGTCCACCCTGCACGCCGCCAAGGGCCTGGAGTGGCCGCACGTGATGCTGGTGGGCGTGACCGAGGGCATGTTGCCGTTCAAACTGAAAGACAGCGGCGACTGCGCTGCGGCCGCGCTGGGCGGCTCCGAGCGCGCGCACGAGGCGGCCAATGAAGCCACGGCGACCCATCTGCAGGAGGAGCGCCGCCTGATGTATGTCGGTATCACGCGCGCCCAGCGCAGCCTGGCGGTGAGCTGGACGCGCAAACGCAAGAAGGGCCGCGAACTGGTGGCCGCCCTGCCCAGCCGCTTCATCGCCGAGATGGCGCTGGACCAGACCACGACTCGCGAAGACCCGCGCGCCAAGCTCAAGGCGCTGCGCGCCGAGTTCGCCCAAAAGGCGCTCGACAGCGCAGCGGCGCAAGCCCTGGCGCGCCCGACTGCTGTTATGGGTTAAGCCCTTAGCTCAGCACCACGCTGCTGAGCCGGCGCCGATAAGTGGCCACGGTCGGGTCCACCGGCGGGATTTGGCCGTCTGCCACCTTGACCCTGGGCGGCTCGATGATGTCCAGAATGGCGATGAAGGTTTTGCGCGCGCGCTCATCGGCCCAGCTTTTGTCGCGCATCAGGATTTCCAGCAGCTCGTCCATGGCGCCGGTCCAGTCTTGCGCCGCCATCCGGATTTGCGCTTGGCCGAAGCGGGCGTCGAAATCGCGCTTGTTGGCGGCAATGCGGGCCTCAAAATCGGCCTCGGCTTGCCTCAAATTTGCGCGCTCGGTGGTGAAATCAATCGCATTCATCCAGCGCTGCAGCGAATCAAAGCGCCGCACCAAGCCGGTCTTGGCAATCACCGGAGCGAACGCCACTTTGGCGTCATCGACCTGATCGCGCTGCAGCAGCAGCTTGACGTAATCAAAGCGGGCGTCTTCGTCGTCCGGGTTCTTGAGGACGGCCTGGTGCAGCGCCGCGCGCATCGCCTCGGGGTCGTCCGCGGCGGGCGCGTCGCTCACTTCGACGCTCGTCACCTCGACCTCCAGCACCGCGCCGGCGGACACATGCTTGTCCAGAAAGGCCTTGATCTGGCCTTCGGGCAGCGCGCCCATGAAGCCGTCCACCGGCTTGCCGCCCGCCATCAGCACGCAGGTCGGAATGCTGCGGATGCCGAAGGCCTGGCTCAGTTCCTGCTCCTGATCGGAGTCGATCTTGACCAGCTTGAAGCGCCCGGCGTAGTCGATTTCCAGCTTTTCCAGCAGCGGGCCGATCACTTTGCAGGGGCCGCACCAGGGCGCCCAAAAGTCAACCAGCACCGGGATTTGCATCGAGGCGGCAAGCACCTCGGCATCAAAGTTTTCAACCGTAACGTTCATCATTCCAGGCAACTCAGGTTAAGGGCTCGCTCAGCAATAACTTGCACAACTTATTACCGAACGAACCCTAAGTTAGTAAAATTCAAGGCTGACCACTCGCGGGACAGGCCGCCAAGCCCCAAGCGTAGCGCACGGCTGACCTCTGTCCTCAACACTATGAAACACATTCAAATCGGCGTCGTCATGGGTTCCAGCTCCGACTGGGACACAATGCAGCACGCAGTCCACATTCTCCAACAGTTCGGCATTGGGCACGAGGCGCGCGTGCTCTCGGCGCACCGCATGCCTGACGACATGTTCGCCTACGCCGAAGCCGCGCTGGGCCGTGGCCTCAAGGCCATCATCGCCGGCGCCGGCGGCGCCGCGCATTTGCCCGGCATGCTGGCGGCCAAAACCACGCTGCCGATATTGGGCGTGCCGGTGGCATCCAAGCATCTGTCGGGGGTTGACTCGCTGCACAGCATTGTGCAAATGCCAAAAGGCGTGCCGGTGGCCACCTTTGCCATTGGCGCCGCCGGTGCCGCCAACGCCGCCCTGTTTGCGGTGGCGATGCTGGCCCATGAGGACGCCCGGCTGCGCGCCAAGCTCGATGCCTTTCGCGCCGAGCAAACCGAAATTGCCCGCGGCATGACGCTGCCGCCGCTGCTATGAGCGGCGTGATCGCCGCCGCGCCGGGCCGCCCCAAGCAAGGCACGGCCCCCTCGGGGGGCAGCGCA
>JAKFXU010000003.1 GCA_021731215.1 Rhodoferax sp. | reverse complement strand
CGCCCGAGGCGCTGATGCGCTCGCGTTACAGCGCCTATGTGCTGGGCCTGATCGACTACCTGCTGGCCACCTGGCACCCGTCCACGGCGCCGGGCGAGCTGGAGCTGGCGCCGCTCAAATGGCTGGGGCTGCAAGTGCGCCACGCACAAGCTGCGGGCGACGCCGGCGTGGTCGAGTTTGTGGCGCGCTGCCGCGCCGACGGGCGGGCGCAACGCCTGCACGAGACCAGCCGCTTCGTGCGCCAGGACGGCCGCTGGTACTACATCGACGGGCAGATCAACGAGGCCGACTAAAGGCCTGAGCTATTGTTTAAAAATGGGGGGTGAATAGACCGAATGTTGATCTGTTTATAACAAAATCAGATGGTTCTTGTTTGCGCCACTGACTGCACCGAGTGGGATGCGCTGATCAAAGCTTACCAGTCGGCCGCCGTTTTTCACGGCCAGGCCCAGCAGGTACAAGTCAGTCAATTGACGGTGACTGTGGATATGCGGCTGGTGAAAACGTGCCGCATCCAGAATGCTGATGTCGTCATTCCACATCGCGTGGAACGATGTGGCGGTGGAGCTTTGCAACATGGTCACCAAAACGGCCAGCGACTGCGGGCTGCTGTAACCGGGCTGGCTCATGATCCGCAGGCAACCGTTCTGGGTTAGCGGGCAACTGGCCCACCCTTGCTGGACGTTGGACTCAAACCAGAGGGCGGCGCGTTCGTGGTGCACATGATCACGATCATGCAGGGCGATCAGCACGTTGATATCGAGCAGCCCCCGCATCAGATACCCTCCTCGTCGCGCAAGCGGTCAATCAGTTCGTTGCTGACAATGCCGCCACGCGCTGGCAAGGGGTGAATACCGTAGTTGGCCAGGCGCGCGGATACCTGCGGCACAGCGGAATCGGTCGCCGTGTTGCGGGACGCCCCGTCCGTCGGGTGTGAAAACGCGCGTCTAGCCAGCTCGCTGATGATCTGGCCGAGTGGCTTTTTCTCGTGCCGCGCGATCTCTTTGGCGGCAAACAAGACATCGTCGGCAATATCGAGCGTCGTGCGCATGGCAGCTCCTTTGAATGATGTTTGATGCTAAAACATCAAACATCACCTGTCAAGCCAAGTGCTTGCCAACAATGCCGGCCAGTTCGAACATGGTTACCTGCGGCTTGCCAAACACCGGCAGCAGCTTGGCGTCGGCGTTGATGGCGCGCTTGTTGGCGGCGTCCTGCAAGTTGTTGGCCTTGATGTAGTCCCACAGCTTCTTGATCACTTGCGGACGTGCCACCGCCTCGGCCCCAATCACCGCCGCCAGCGCCGCGCTCGGCGTCAAGCCGGCGCCCGGTTTGGCGGTGGTTTTGCGCGGGGTCTTGGCGGCGGCCGTCTTGGTCGCCGCCTTTTTGCTGGCCGGTTTGACTACCGCTTTCTTGGCCGCCGCCTTCTTGGCGGGCGCTGCTTTGGCGGCCGGCTTGGGCGGGGCGGGCGTTTTGGCAGCGGTCTTGCGTGGCGGGAACTTGGACGGCGCAAACTCAAAGTTGACCTTGCCGGCCGCGGCGTCCCAGGCCAGCATGGCCTTGAAGCCGCGCCGGGTGCGCATGGAGACGAACTTGTCGAGCAGGTCGGTCTTGCCGGTTGCCAGCAGCTTGTGCATCTGCGCCCGCTCAATCGGCTGCTGCAGGATGATCTGCCCGGTCTTGAAGTCGCAACTCGGTGTGGGCTGCGCGTGCGTGGGCACCGATTTTTCACAGACGTAGTTCTTGCCCTGCTCGAACACGGCCGCGCCACACTTGGGGCAGGCGCCCAGTGACTCCTGGCCGCCAAAGTCGATCAGTTCGCCCGATTCCTCGCCCTTCTTGTCGTCGCCAAAGTCGAATTCGAGCTTGTAGTTCTTGCTTTCCTCATCGAACTTGATGACCATCTCGGCGGTGAACGGCCAGCCGGCCTTGGAACGGAAACCGTCGAGCGGGCCGATTTTCTTGTCGCGCAGGAATTGCTCGACCTCGGCCACTTCAAAAGTGCGGCCGGCCGGTGTCTTGCCGAAGGAAAAGCCGCAGCCCTCCTCGTTGCCGCTCTTGCCGGTGCAGGTGTAGCGGCGGTAGTTTTCCTTCATGATGCCGCCGCAGTTGGGGCAGGGGGCTTGCAAGGTGGCGTAGTCGCCGGGGATGGTGTCGCGGTCGTATTCCTTGGCTTTTTTCACCATGCGTTCGGTCATGGCGGCGATCTCGGCCATGAAAGATTCGCGACTCAGTTTGCCGTGCTCCATCTGCGCCAGCTTGTATTCCCACTCGCCGGTCAACTCGGCCTTGGACAGTTCTTCCACGCCCAGGCCGCGCAGCAGCGTCATGAGCTGAAACGCTTTGGCGGTGGGAATCAGCTCGCGCCCTTCGCGCAGCATGTATTTCTCGGCGATCAGGCCCTCGATGATGCTGGAGCGGGTGGCGGGCGTGCCCAGGCCCTTCTCCTGCATCGCCGCGCGCAGTTCGTCGTCTTCCACGGTCTTGCCTGCCCCTTCCATGGCGCCCAGCAGCGTCGCTTCCGAGTAGCGCGCCGGTGGCCGGGTTTTCAGGCCCTTGGGGTCAACTTGCTGTGCGTTGACCAGTTCACCGGGTTTGACCGGCACCAGGTTGCCAGGACTCTTGTCGTCGCCGTCCTTGACCTCGTCGGCGGCTTCCTTGCCGTAAATCGCCAGCCAGCCCGGCTTGACCAGGACCTTGCCTTCGGTCTTGAAGCTGTGACTGGTTAATGCCCCCACGCTCGCCACTGCATGTGCTTCGCTGCCCCCCGAGGGGGCCGTGCCTTGCTTGGGGCGGCCCGGCGCTGCGGCGACCGTGGAAATGCGGGTGGTGATCTGGTACTCGGCGCTCGGAAAAAACACCGCCAGGAAGCGGCGCACCACCAGGTCGTAGATTTTTTGTTCCGCTTCCGACAGGCCGTGCGGCGCCTGCAGCGTCGGGATGATGGCAAAGTGGTCGCTGACCTTGGCGTTGTCAAAAATGCGTTTGCTGGGCTTGATGTAATTACCCTGCAGCGCCGTGGCGGCGTGTGGCGCCAGATGTTTCATGCCGCTGTCGGCCAGCATCTCGAAAGTCTGCTTGACCACCGGCACATAGTCTTCCGGCAGCGCGCGCGAATCGGTGCGCGGGTAGGTCAGCGCCTTGTGGCGCTCGTACAGGCTTTGCGCGATCGACAGCGTGGTCTTGGCCGAAAAGCCGAATTTGCCGTTGGCCTCGCGCTGCAGGCTGGTCAGGTCGAACAGCAGCGGCGAGGCCTGCGTCGTCGGTTTGCTTTCTTCGGTGACCGTGGCCTGCTGGCCGCGCACGGCGTCGGCTATTCGCTGCGCTTCGCGCTGGTTCCAGAGCCGGTCGGCCTTGAGCTCGGCATCTGCTTCTTCGTTACCCGCCGCCGCGTTGGCGGCGGCCTTCTTCCACTTGGGGTCAAACCATTTGGCGGGGTAGTCACCGGCCTGCGCGGCAAAAGTGGCGTGCACTTCGAAGTAGTCGCGGCTGATGAAGGCGCGGATTTTCTCCTCGCGCTCCACCACCACCGACAGCGTGGGGGTCTGCACCCGGCCCACGGTGGTCAGGAAGAAGCCGCCGTCGCGTGAGTTGAACGCCGTCATGGCGCGCGTACCGTTGATGCCGACCAGCCAGTCGGCCTCGCTGCGGCAGCGCGCGGCGTCGGCCAGCGGCAGCATCTGCTGGTCGCCGCGCAGCGCGTTGAAGCCGTCGCGAATCGCCTGCGGCGTCATGCTCTGCAGCCACAGACGCTGCACCGGCAGCTTGACCTTGCTGTACTGCTGGATCAGGCGAAAGATCAGCTCGCCCTCGCGCCCGGCGTCGCAGGCGTTGATGAGGGCGCCCACTTCCT
>JAKFXU010000314.1 GCA_021731215.1 Rhodoferax sp. | reverse complement strand
GCCCAGGAGTGGACATGGCCGCGCAAGGTCACCACGCTGCCGTCCACTGAAATTTCGATGCGTTTGGCTTCCCGCACCGCCTGGCGCGTCAGCGCCTCCTGGATGCGGTTGGACAGGTTGACCGGAATCGGCAGCGACTTGAGCCGGATGTTGTCGGCGATGCCCGCCACCCCCTTGAGCGGACGGATCATGCGCTCCAGCGCGCGGCGCTGAAAGTTCCAGTCGAGCTCACCGTTGAGTGTCACCCAGCCGTTTTCCACCGTTACCTTGACCCGATCCTGCGGCACCGAGGTGTTCCAGCTCAACGCGTGCTGCACCGCCGCCGCAATTTCGGTGTCGCTGCGTTGGTGCACGCCGGCCGGTATCACATCAAGTTCCACGGCCACGGCCGTGACCCCGCTGACGCGCTCGACCGCGCGGCGCGCCGCCACCTTTTCCGCATAGGAGTCCAGATGCCCGGTCAGCGTCACCACGCCCTCATTGACCGCGACACCGACGCGGGCCTCGGGCACCAGCGGATCCCAGGACAGCTCCGACAGCACTTCTGCTTTCAACTCTGAATCGGTTTTCATACGTGCTCCTAATAGAAATGACAAGGCCCAATACCAAACTTTCCGCTTCAGGATAGCCTTGGCCGGATGAGCGGCATTGAGAAAAATCAAGCTCCCATCCGCTCAACCCGGCAGACTTGGTCGCAATGGGGGAGAAGTCTGACCCGCAGCGAACGCTTGACGCCCAACATTTAAGCCGCCGCGCCGGGCCGCCCCAAGCAAGGCGAGCCCCCTTGGGGGCAGCACAGTACACGAAGTGACAAGCGTGGGGGCTATAGTCCTTAACGGAGAACGACCGCTATGTTTCAAGATCGCGATGAAGCGGCCAGGCGTCTGGCCGAGCGGCTCAAGGGCTACCGGGGCCAGCACGCGCTGATTCTGGCGATTCCGCGCGGTGCCGTGCCGATGGCCAAAATCATCGCCGACCAATTGGGCGGCGAGCTCGATGTGGTGCTGGTGCGCAAGCTGCGCGCGCCGCAGCAGCCGGAGTTGGCGATTGGCGCGGTCAATGAAGACGGCTGGACCTATCAAGCGCCATTCGCCGAGCTCTATGGCGCCGACGCACGCTATGTTGAAGCCGAGCAGCGCGCCCAGATGGACACCATTCGCCAACGCCGCGCCCAGTACACTCCGATTCGCCCGCCGATCAGCCCCAACGGGCGCATCGTCATCGTGATCGACGACGGCCTGGCCACCGGCGCCACCATGATCTCCGCGCTGCACGGTTTGCGTGCCAGCCAGCCGGCCAAACTGATTTGCGCCGTGCCGGTGGCACCGCCCGATACGCTGGCCAAAGTGGCCGAGCTGGCGGATGAAGTGGTGTGCCTCGAAGCGCCCGAATTTTTCCAGGCCGTGGGCCAGTTCTACCGGCACTTTCCCCAGGTTGACGATGACGAGGTGATCAAACTGTTGCAAGGGTCTTGAAACCGCCCGGCACGCCGAGGCGACCGGTTTCGGCCCGGCGCGCCGCTGGTGTACCCTCGCGGTCACACCAATCTCCTTGGCTGCCTGCCGGAAAGACTGACGCAATGCCTGACACCCCTGCCCCTTGCCCCGTCATCGCCAGCGGTTCGCGCCCGCGCTGGGCCCGTCTGGGGCTGGCTGGACTGGCCGTACTGGCGCTGGTGCTGGCCGTTTTCCTGGCCGGCCCGCGCAATGCGTTCGGGCTTGATGCGCCGACCCCGCGCGCCCCGCCGCCGCAGAATATTGCGGCGCTCGATGACTGGCTGGCCGCCAGCGAGGCTGCCTACCCGGATATCAAACCCGGCACCGCCAAAGGCATTGTGTGGCATTCGGCGTTGCGCCAGCGCACCGCCTGGGCGGTGGTCTATCTGCATGGCTTTTCCGCCAGCCGGCTGGAGACCGCCCCGCTGGCCGACGGGGTGGCCCAGGCGCTCGGGGCCAATGCCTTCCACACCCGCCTGAGCGGCCATGGCCGCAGCGCCGCCGCCATGGCGCAGGCCAGCGTACAAGACTGGATGGCCGATGCGATTGAGGCGGTGCGCATCGGCCACACCCTGGGCGAGCGGGTGCTGGTGATCAGTTGCTCCACCGGCGCCACGCTGGCCAGTTGGCTGGCCTTGACGCCCGAGGGCAATCGGGTGGCCGCCCATGCCTTCATCTCGCCCAACTTCGGCCCGAAAGACCAGCGCGCCGAGCTTATCAACGGCCCCTGGGGCCAGCAGATTGCGCTGGCGCTGGAAGGCGAAACCCGCGGCCGCATGCCCGACGATGCGCGCGAGGCCCAGGCCTGGACGCCGCGCTACCCGACCCGCGCCCTGTTTCCGATGATGGCGCTGGTGAAGCAGGTGCGCGAAAGCGACTTGTCGCAATTCAAGACGCCGCTGCTGACGCTGTACAGCGCCGCCGACCAGACCGTTGATCCGGTGCAGACCGAGGCTGCCTTCGCCCGCATTGGCGCGCCCCAGAAATCGATCGAACTGGTGCGCTACAGCAAGAGCCAGGGCCAGCATGTGCTGGCCGGCGACATCCGCGACCCGCAGGCCACCGCGCCCATGGCGGCGGCGATCGTGACGTGGGTCAGGGCAATTCGGTTCGCAGGTACTGACTGAACCAGTTGGCGGCCTGCTGCGCGACTTGTTCCAGCGCGCCCGGTTCTTCAAACAAATGGGTGGCGCCGGGGATGATGCTCAACTCCTTGCTGCCGTTGAGCCGGGCATAGGCGGCGTGGTTGAGCGCGAGCACCTCTTGATCCAAGGCGCCCACCAGCAGCAGGGTCGGCGCCTTGACCTGCGCCAGCTCATGGCTGCCGGCCAGATCGGGGCGCCCGCCGCGCGACACCACGGCACCGACCACCGCCCCCAGCGCCGCCGCCGCCTGCAGCGCCGCCGCCGCGCCGGTGCTGGCGCCAAAATAGCCAATCCGCAGTTGGCGCGTCGCCGGCTGCAGCCGGACCCAGCGCGTGGCGACCAGCAGGCGGTGGGTCAGCAGGGCGATGTCGAAGCGGGTCTGGTAGTCCAGCTCTTCCGCCAGCGTGAGCAGGTCCAGCAGCAGGGTGCCCAAGCCGTGCTCGCGCAAGCGCCGCGCCACGTAGTTGTTGCGCGGACTGTGGCGGCTGCTGCCGCTGCCATGGGCGAACAGCACGACGGCGCGCGCGTCGGCCGGCAGTTCCAGCAGGCCCTCGATCTGGACCGCGTCTACCGGGATGCGCACCAGTTGTTCAATTGCGGGTTGCATGAGGGCTCTGGCTGGGGTCAAGCCATGCCAATCGAAATCGGGATGCGCCGGCGCCCGAAGTTGCCGCTGCGCGCGGCAAAGCGCCCGGCCACGGTCGCCCCGCAGTGCGGGCAGTGGCCATCGGCCTTCAGCCGGTATTGTTTGATCTGGTACCAGTCGCGCTCAATCAGCGCCGCCTGGCACTGCGGGCAATAGGTGGTGTCGCCCTCGATGTGATGCACATTGCCGGTGTAGACATAGTGCAGTCCGTGCTGCAAGGCGATGTTGCGCGCGCGCACCAGCGTGGCCGGCGGGGTGGCCGGCACATCCGGCATCCTGTGGTCGGGATGGAAGGCCGAGAAGTGCAGCGGCACATCGGGCCCGAGCTGCTGCCTGAGCCAGCGGCACATGGCACTGATTTCCTCGTCGGAGTCGTTGTGGCCCGGAATCAGCAGCGTGGTGATCTCGAACCAGACCTGGGTTTCGTGCCTGAGGTAGACCAGGGTGTCGAGCACCGGTTGCAGGTGCGAGCCGGTCAGCTTGAAATAGAAATCGTCGGTGAAGGCCTTCAGGTCGACATTGGCGGCGTCCATCTTGGCGAAAAAATCACGCCGTGGCTGCGCATGGATGTAGCCCGCCGTCACC
>JAKFXU010000313.1 GCA_021731215.1 Rhodoferax sp. | reverse complement strand
GGGTCGAGCGCTGGACCGGCGAGAACCCGGCCTTTGACTTCACCCCCTACCGGGGCCGCGCCACCGCCTATGTGCGGGACACGGTGCAGACCGTGCTGCACTACCTGACGCTACACGAGGACTTCGAGGCCGCGCTGGTCGCCACCGTCAACCAGGGCGATGACGCCGACACCACCGGCGCGCTGGTCGGCATGCTGGCCGGCGCGCGCTGCGGCGCATCAAAGCTGCCGCGGCGCTGGCTGCACCGGCTGCAGCCGGCCACCGTGCAGACCATCACCGACCAGACCAGCGGCCTGCTGGCGCTGGCACATGCCCTCCCCCCTTGATGAACCCCAGGAGCTCACCATGCCTCTTTACGACTACAACTGCCAGGCCTGCGGCCACCCGTTTGAAGTATTGGTGCGCGCCGGCAGCCAGCCAGCCTGCCCGCACTGCGGCAGCACGGCGCTGGAAAAATGCGTCTCGCGCATCGCCCCGGCCGGCAAGATCGAAGCCATCCGCATGGCGCACCGCCGCGTCGCCGCCGCCCAGGGCCACCTCGACCACTACAGTCCGTCCGACAAGGCCAAGCTGCTCAAGGGAAAGAAGACCATCTGATGCCGCATGGCGCTGAGCCTGACTGTCTTCATCCCCAGTTCCGCGAGTCGCTGCGCTACTTGCGGTCAAGAAACCAAGGGACTTTCAAGTCTTGCGCGCAGAGCGTGTCCGCGCACCCCCGTGTCGTTTTGCGTGGGTTTCGGAGGTTGTCGCGCATTCGCACGAATGCAGAAACCACATTGCCCGGTGAGTCGGCAAGCAGGCGGCACAAAAAGGTGTCTGGATTTTCAACTGCCAGTCCGGCCAGCGTCAGTTCCTCGCGCTCGAAATCCTTGAGATTCCAGGTAATGACCGTCACGATGCCCACGCCGGAAAGCTTGCGTGCTGCGACCGCAGCGGCGGCGACATGGCGACGTGTTTACCGGCCAGGAGTAGTTCAGCGGTACGCTCGATAACGCCAGTCAGCGAGGCCACAAGATCGGTCAGGGCTTCGGGCGACGTCTCACGTGCTGGAGTGGGTGGCCGCGCCACGCTCGCAATGGCGCCCCGCTTTGTCAAATCGCTCCGTCACGCGTCAACACGATTCGGGTAAATTCCAGAAATTCCCCCAGATGCAGGGTGATGACGTTGACAAGGATGGGCAGCAGCAGGCTCTGGTAATCATGCACCGCAATGTTGCGAAAGGCCACCATGCGTTTGAGGGCGGCGGCCAACGGCGCGTCGATCCACTGGCCGCGTGACAGCAGCTCGAACACGTCGCGGGCGCTTTGGGGGACACCCAGTTTTTCGCGGCGCACCAGGTGCTGCCCCATGTCCAATACCGCTTCGCAGGCGCGCTGCACGTTCAAAATGGCGGCATCCTGGCGCGTGAAGTCAGTTGCAAAGGTGGCGGGGTCGCGGTTGAACTCTTCGCGGGCACGGGCCACGCAGCGCTCCACGGTGGCCGCTTTATTGACCAATACATCATCTAGCATGGATTTTCCCGGTGGACTGGATGTCGGCCATCAAGGGAGCCCGCGCGGCGTCCAAAGCCGTCTTCTCGCTGAGCACATAACACTCAAACAGGCCAGCCTGCACACCCGTATCCCACAGGCGCTGCCCGGTGGTGATGACCTGGTATTGCATGACGGTGGACGCGGCGCGCAGGTCCAGCAGGTCAACCGGGCAACCGGCCACATCGGCCAGAGCGCTCGCCACCTCCCATAAGGCCACGGGGTCGGCATAACCTGCGACCAGCACGGCAAGGTCGAGATCACTGTCTGACCCGGCCATACCTCGCACTTGGCTGCCAAAAGCGTAAACCGCGATGGCATTGGGAAAACGTGCGCGGATCGAGGCCACGACGGGGCCGCCATTGGCAAGAATTTGACGCATGGATGACTGCATTTAGCGATTATCACCGTGAAGTCGCGGAGGCTGCGGCTCCGATCCATCAGGCCTCAGGCATCCAACTCCGGGTGGTGCGTGTTGCGCGCCTCGTCCACCACCCGACTGGCGGGAGGATCGCCGGTTCGGCCATGATGGGTTGGGAATTACTTCAATATTTCCACGGTCACGGCGTCTTCACTCAGCGTTGCCTGACAGGCCAGGCGTGAGGCGGAGCTGACGCCCACCATGGCGTCGAGTTTTTCGTTTTCCGCGCGCTGGATTTTGGACAGGCTCTTGCGGCCTACCGGCACGAAGACGTGGCAGGCTTCGGATTTGCCTGCGCTGCATTGGCAGATGATCGGCTCTCCAGCGGTTTGCAAGGCGTTCAGCAGGGAGGTGCCGACAGCGACTTCGCAGGATTTGCCAGAGGGGAGGACGGTGAGTGTGGTCATGGTGTTGCGTGGCTCAAGGCCAAGTGCATGGTTAAAAACGGATAACAAAAAGAAACGTTTCAGGCGACCAGCGCCGGCTGCATCGCTTCCACCAGCGCGTCGGCAAACTGCGCCAGTGGCAGCTTGATGCGCGTGATGCCCTGTTCTTGCAGAAAACGCGCCTCCATGCGCGTGGGCTCCTCGGGTAGCACGGTCCAGTGGCGCTCGCTGGAGCGCTTCATGATCTGGCGCGCGAAACAGCGCGTCAACTGGTCGTCGAAACGGCAGCCCAGGAACAGGAAATTGCGCCCGCTGCGCCAGGCCTGCACCGCCGCCGGGATCGGGGTCTGGATGTCGATCTCGGTCAGCACCTCGACAAAGTCGCTGTCGGAAACCAGGTAGTTGCCGGCCGGGCCGTGGCTGCCGATCGGCTTGTAGAGAATGCGATGGGTGTCGGCCGGCAGCGCCGGCAAGGCACTGCCATCGTCGGCATAAACGCCGGTCCATTGGCCGAAATGTTCGGACTGCGACAGGCCCTGCACCTGCGCCCAGCCGCCCGGTTGCTGGGTCTTGGCCAGCGCCGCGGCCAGGGTGTCGTCGTACCAGGTATCGACCCACAGCCCGGCACCGCTGCCCGCCAGCGCCAGGTGCAAGGCCGAGGGTGCGGGGGTGGCGGCAAAGGCCTCGTTCATCAGATGCACCACCGACTTGCGGTGCTTGAAGTTCTCGATGAACTGCGCGGCCTGGGTCAGGCGCTTGCGGATCTTGTGCGGCACGCTGACCTTGGCCGTCATGCTCTCGGCCAGCGCCAGCGGCGTGGCCGGCACCTTGAGGTCGCCGCACAGGGACAACATGTCGGGGCCGAGGTAGGGAATGATGGCCCCGGTGTCAAGGCTGCGGGCAAGCGCGTGAATCAAGGCGTGGGTCGAAGCGGTCATGGTGTGTCCTGCGTCAGGATCAGCGCCGTCGCTTCCTCGGGCTGCTGCGTGATGTGCATGCAAAGGCCGCTGGAGCTGGCCAGGTAGACGCGCCGGGCGCCCATGGTCTGAGCGGGCGTTTCGTCGCGCATGTCCGCCGCATCGACCAGCACCACGCGCAGGGCCGGATCGCGTGCCCGCAGAATGGCCGCCGCGTCGCGCAGCGAAGGCGCCGCGCCAATCACTTCACTCGCGCTGCGCAGGTAGTCAGGGGTCAGCGCCATGGTCAGTCTCCGGACTCTTGCGCCACCGTAAGGCGCCGCGCTTCGACCGTGATCGGCAGCGCCGTGTCGGCCGGCATGGCCGGCAGATCGAACTGCCAGCCATTGGCCAGCGTGACCAGCCCGCCCCACATGCCAGGGTTGGCCATGGCGACGATGGGTTCCTCCAGATCTTTCTTGGGCACATAACCGGTCAGGGTGCCCTTGCTGTCTTTGCGGATCATCAGTTTCATCATTGGCTCCTGGTAGGGGTAAATAGGGGTTCAAGGGTTCGCTTTAAGGAGCAGTCAACAACGCAGCGCAGGGCCGCCCCAAGCGGGCGGACGCCCCCTCGGGGGGCAG
>JAKFXU010000135.1 GCA_021731215.1 Rhodoferax sp. | reverse complement strand
TTCAATCGCCAGCCGGACTTCGTCGGCCCAGTCGAGGTCGTCCGGGCTGGAGGTGACCAGGCCGAGCGCAAAAGCGGCGTCGGCGTCCAGCGCCTGGCCGACTTTCGCCCGCACCGCGTCGAGCGCCGGCTGCTCGTCGTAGAAGCGCCGGCCCAGGCGGCTCTGGCCGGTGAGCATCGGGTACAGGCCGAAGTTGGCGGCGGTCACGGTGATGCGGGGCGTGCGCGCTTCATCATCGGGCAAGGCGAGCTGGTAGCTGCGGTCGCAGGCCAGGGCCAGTTCCAGCAAGGTGCCGGCAAAACAGGAGCCCGGTTCAATCAAGGCGAACAGGCTGCGCGAGGAGACGTCCAGCCGGCTCAGCGTGCGCCGCAGCAGGCCAATCGTTTCGCGCACCAGCCAGTGGCCCTGCTGCGCCAGCAGGGTAGCGTCGAGCGCCAGCACGGCGCTGGCATCGCCGCTGGTCTTGAGCAGCCAGGTGCCGATCTCGGTTTCATTGGTGCGCATCATCAGGATGGCATCTTCCAGTTCGCGCGCCATCGCCAGCGGGTACCAGGCGGCACCGAGCGCCTCGATGCCGGCCAGGTCGGTCGGCTGCGCGCCGCTGGGCCCCTGCACGGTGAAGGTGGCGCTGCGTTTGCTGCGGTCGATCTCGACCGTCACATGCGGGTAGCGCAGGGCGTCGGCCTCCAGCGTGCGCGCCAGCGGGGTCAGCGCCACGCCCCGGCCGTTCGCCGGGCGGTCGCTCAGGGCCGCCAATTCCAGCGCGCGTTGTTGCACCTGCTGGGCAAACACGGCCGGCTTGGCGATGGCATCGACCAGGCGCCAGGCCAGCGCCTTGTCGCCGCGCACGCCCTCGGCGCTGGTGCAGAACAGGTCGGCCAGGTCGTGGCGCACATGGCGCTTGTCGGTGATGCGGGTCAGGCCGCCGGTGCCGGGCAGCACGCCCAGCAAGGGCACCTCGGGCAGGCTGACGCTGCTTGCGCGGTCATCGACCAGAATGATCTCGTCGCAGGCCAGCGCCAGCTCGTAACCGCCACCGGCGCAGGCGCCGTTGACGGCGGCGAGGAACTTCAGGCCGCTGTGGCGGGATGAATCTTCCAGAGCGTTGCGGGTCTCGTTGGTGAATTTGCAGAAGTTGACCTTCCAGGCGTGGCTGCTTGAGCCCAGCATGAAGATGTTGGCGCCCGAGCAGAACACCTTGTCCCGGGCGCTGGTCAGCACCACGCTGCGCACCTGCGGGTGCTCAAAGCGGATGCGGCTGATGGCGTCGTTCAGTTCGATGTCAACGCCCAGGTCGTAGCTGTTGAGCTTGAGCTTGTAGCCCGGACGCAGGCCGGCATTTTCGTCAAAATCCGCCTTCAGCGTGGCCACCGGCCCATCGACAGCGAGTTGCCAGTGGCGGTACTGGGACGGGTCGGTCTGGTAGTCGACACGGTTGGGAAGGGTCACGGACTGCTCTCCTCAAAATAAAGCATAAAAATGCACGATGCATCGTAAGTGCGCAGTATAGTGCATATTAAAAATCGCGTCATGCATTTTTTTGCCTTCCTTCTGCCTGCTTCACGGCGGCAGCCGCAGCACTTGCCGCACGATCTGGCGCAGCGCCAAAAAGGTCGGCGCCAGTGGCTGCGCGCTGGTGTCAAGTCTGAACTGTGCCTTGGAATAGAAAGCGGCGCGGCCGGCGAGGATGCCTTTGAGGTCTTGCATCGCCTCCTGGCTGGCCGCCATCGGGCGCAAGTCGCCCTGCGCCGTGACGCGTTTCATGTGGTCCTCGGGCTGTGCCTGCAGCCAGACCGTGGTGCAATGCGCGAGCAACTGGTTGAAAGTGGCGGCATCCGACACCAGGCCGCCGGGGATGGCGATCACCGCCTCCGGGTAGATCTGGATCGCCTCCTCGAGCGCCCGGCGCTCATAGCGGCGGTAGGCGTTGACGCCATAGAGCGCCTGGATTTCGGCCACGCTGCAGCCGGCGAACTTTTCAATTTCGCGGCTCAGCTCGACAAACGGAAAGCCCAGGTCATCGGCCAGCAGCTGGCCCAGCGTCGACTTGCCGGCCCCGCGCAAGCCCACCAGCGCCACGCGCGCACTGTGCGCCGCATTGCCGCCGCCGGTGCCCAGCAGTTCGCCAATCGCCACCCGCACCCGCTGCAGCGTGGCATCGTCGCCCTGCTCCAGCAACTCGCGGATCAGCAGCCACTCGGGCGACGAGGTCGTGATGTCGCCAATCAGCTCGGCCAGCGTGCATTGCAAGGCGGCGGCTACCTGCAGCAGCACCAGGATGGAGGCGTTGCCGACACCGTACTCCAGGTTGGCCAGGTGCCGCTCGGACACGTCGGCCGCCAGCGCCAGCGCCTTGCGCGTCATGCCGCGCCGTGCCCGCAGAGCCCGCACGCGCTCACCCAAGGCGGCCAGGAACGGGTTTTTGTCCTCGGCCGCCATGCCATCGACGGCACTGGCGGGCGCTTTGACGGCTTCAGAATCTGTCTTCGCCAGGCTAGGTGTTAACCCGGCTAACTGCAATATAGTGCTTGACATGATGGGAGTGAGACTCTATGGTTCGTGTTTGCACAATAATTCATATTTCCGAATTGTGCAAGCTCAATAGCAACGATGGAGCCTGATCTATGTCACCCGCCCAATTGCGTCAACAGATTGCAGAACTTGCCGCCCAGTTGGCTGGGCGTGCCCTTGATGCCGATCTGGAGGCCTGGCTCAACACCGTGCACGGTGTTGGCACGGTCAGCCATGAGCGCCTCAAGCAAGGCTGCGAAGCTGGCGTTGTTGCGGGCTGGTTGTGCGAGCGCGAAGGCGGCGGCATCCGCTATGGGCGCATTTTCAAACCGGCGCCTGACCTGGGCGGCTTTTCGGTTGACGTGGTTGACATGAAAGACATCGCCGGCCCGCACCACGCACACCCCAATGGCGAGATCGACCTGATCCTGCCGATCGACGACGGCGCGCAGTTTGACGGTCGCCCGGCCGGTTGGCTGGTCTGCCCGCCGGGCAGTGCGCACCGGCCCACCGTCTCCGGCGGGCGTGCGCTGGTGCTTTATCTGCTGCCCGACGGCCGCATTGACTTCACCCGCTAGGTAGAAAGGCACCGATGCCAGGGCTGGTTTCCAACGTTCTCGGTGGCCCCGGCCGGGCTCGCGGTGAAGCGCTGGGCGGTTTGCGCGCCCTGGGTTTCTACCACCGCCGCAGCGCCGTGCAAGCCAGTAC
Organism: Rhodoferax sp.; assembly: GCA_021731215.1. Classification (GTDB taxonomy): domain Bacteria; phylum Pseudomonadota; class Gammaproteobacteria; order Burkholderiales; family Burkholderiaceae_C; genus Rhodoferax. The sequence goes on along the minus strand of JAKFXU010000135.1, from coordinate 665 downwards.
AGTTGTGCTCGCGGGCTTGCCGGGGTCAGCGCAGTAAAGCATCAATAGATTAGGAGGCCAACTTGACAACCTACGCCAACATCCAGCCGCCCGGGCCGCGCTTCAATTTTGCGCAGCACCTGATGGAGCGCAACCTGAGCCGTCCCGGCAAGACGGCCTATATCGACGACCAGGGCCGCCTGAGCTATGGTGAGCTGGCCGAGCGTATCCGCCGCCTGGCCGCTGCGCTGCTGGCCTCGGGCGTGCGCCGCGAGGAGCGCGTGCTGCTGCTGATGCATGACTGCAACGACTGGCCGGTGAGTTTTCTGGGCGCCCTGTACGCGGGTATCGTGCCGGTGGCGGTCAACACGCTGCTCACCGTCGATGACTACGTCTACATGCTCAAACACAGCCGGGCCCAGGCGGCGCTGGTGTCCGACGCCCTGCTGCCCACGTTGCAGGCCGCCCTGGCCCAAGGCGGGCACGAGGTCAAAACCGTGATTGTCTCCCGTCCACAAGCCGCTTTGCCCTCAAGCATGGTGGCGCTGGACACGCTGATCGCGCAACAGGCACCGCTGGCACAGCCGGCCGGCACCGGCCCCGATGATCCCGGCTTCTGGCTTTATTCCTCCGGTTCCACCGGCCGGCCCAAGGGTGCGCTGCACAGCCACGCCAACCCGTACTGG